>NZ_JBSZCG010000113.1:0-24671 GCF_054166365.1 Corynebacterium sp. UMB8791
ATGATTACAGGCGCACTAAAGTCCCAGGTAGACCGCATTTGGGACGCTTTTTGGTCCGGCGGCATCTCCAACCCGATCACCGTGATCGAACAATTCACCTACCTGCTGTTCATGCGCCAGCTCGACGAGCGCCAAGCACAAGCCGAGTTCCTCGCCAACACACTGGGTGGAAAGCCGGATGACACCCAAGTGTTTTACGACGCCACCCACGACCACCTGCGCTTTTCCAAGTTGTTGGCCGTCGATTCGCCGGAGGCGCGCTTCGCCGCGTTCCGTGAGGGGTTTGACTACATCAAACAGCTCGGCGCCGCGCGTGACAGCGGGTTTGTTACGCATATGAAGGATGCGGCGTTTCTGATTCCGAACCCGGCAACACTGACGACGGTGGCGACGATGATCGCGAAGCTGGAGTTCTCGAATAAGGACATGACGGGCGACTTGTACGAGTACATGTTGTCCAAGCTGGCCACCGCCGGCACGAACGGACAGTTCAGAACACCAAGCCACATCATCGAGCTGATCGTGGCGCTGACCGAACCAACAATCACCGACCGGCTTATCGACCCAGCCTGCGGCACCGCAGGTTTCCTCGCCGCCACCAGCGAATACCTGCGCGACGACTTCAAGGACGCCACCAAACTGCAGCGCGAACAGTACCTCGCCCACGGCCTGACCGGCTTCGATTTCGATTCCACCATGGTGCGCATCGCCGCGATGAACATGGTGATGCACGGCTTTAGCGACCCGAACATTTCCTACCTCGACTCCCTGCAGGAGCTGGCGCCAGAGCGACTTGAAGCGTTCGACGTGTTGCTGGCGAACCCGCCGTTTGCGGGCTCGATTAACCAGGACATTTTGGATCCAAAGTTGGCGTCGATAAAGACGAAGAAAACAGAACTACTCTTCATCGCAAGGTTTCTGACCTTGTTAAAGCTCGGTGGCAGGGCGGCTGTCGTTGTGCCGGAGGGTGTGCTGTTCGGCTCGACGCGCGCGCACAAGACGCTGCGCAAAGAGCTTGTGGACAACCAGAAAATCGATGGCATCATCAAACTGCCGTCCGGCGCGTTTAAGCCGTACACCGGTGTGTCGACTGCCATCGTGTGCTTTACCCGCACCGACTCGCCGGGCCAAAATGAGCATATCTGGTTCTATGACATCACCGCCGACGGGCGCTCCCTCGACGACAAACGCACCCCGCTACTCGCCGAGGAACTACTCGGCCCCTGGCCTGACACTCCACTTGACGACGCCCAGCTGCGCCTGAATAACCTCCCCGACGTTGTGGCGCGCTTTCACAACCAGACCGCCGAACAAGACCGTGCGCGTACCGAAGCATCCTTTACCGTGCCTGTCGATGAGATCCGCGAGACGGACTACGACCTGTCGATGAACCGGTACAAAGAAATCGTTTTTGATGCCGAAGAAACCCGTAACCCGCAGGACATCCTTGCCGACATTGACGCCCTCGACACGCAGATCGCCGACGCCATGAGCACGCTTAAGGGGCTGATCTAGATGGGGTGGGAGATGGTGAAGCTGGGGGATGTTCTTGAAGAACGATCTACTAAGACCGAGTCGTTCGATAGTGCCTCCATACAACAAGTAACGGTTAAGCTCCATGGACTTGGAGCTGTTGAACGCAAGGTAGATCTTGCAAAAGCACGACCGACGACTTCCGGTTACAGAATTGTCGCGGGAGACTTTATCTACTCCCGCATTGATGCCCGAAATGGTGCCTTCGCAATTGTTCCGCCTTTCTTAGATGGCGCGGTTGTCTCAAAAGACTTCCCGACATTTGCATTGCGTACAGAACTGATTTCCCCAAGATTTCTGGAATGCCTGTGTAAAAGCGATTTCATTACTAAACAGGCCAAAGCAAAAAGTTTCGGCGCAACTAACCGACAGCGCATTCCAACTGATTTGCTGATGAGCTGCAAAATTCCCCTGCCTCCCTTGGAGGAGCAGCAGCGCATCGCAAAGATTCTGGGCACGGTGGAGAAGGCAATACATTTTTCTCTGGAAGCTCTTTCAGCTCGACAGCTTCTTAGAAAATCCGTAATTGAAAAAGTCTTGGAGCAAAATTCGGAAGCTCCGTCTCTTGCACTTTCTCAAATTGCTGAGATATCTTCCGGGATCACTAAAGGCCGAAAAGTACGCCCTGATGCCCTTTTGACGGAAACTCCCTATCTTGCGGTATCAAATGTTAAGGACGGCTACCTCGACCTCGGAACAGTTAGTACCATCGCGATTACTGAAAACGAAAAGAGTCGGTTCGCGCTCCATAATGGAGACATTCTTCTAACCGAAGGAGGAGACCCAGACAAGCTCGGGCGCGGTGTCGTGTGGCGCGGTGAAATCGAGGGTGCAATTCATCAAAACCACATTTTCCGGTGCAGACTTAACGAAGAAACCAACTACAACCCAGAAGCGTTAATGGCAGTTATTTCTTCGCAGCGTTCTAAGCAATACTTCCTACAGTGCGCTAAGCAGACCACCGGCATCGCAACTATCAACAAAACACAGTTGTCGAAGCTAAAAGTTCCCGATTTAGATTCTGGCGTTCTCAACCGTATGCAGGAGATGCTGCACAAAGTGGATAATGAAATCCTCCTATCTCATCGAAAGATCGAACTGCTCCGAGAGCTCTACGCTTCCCTCTCCTCTCGTGCGTTCGCGGGAGAACTTTAGAACTGGATGATAGCGAACTAGATTCAACATTCCGCGGGACGGACAGATTGCCAACGTTGCATACGGCGTCGGGTATTGTCGCAAAGTTCCGCGGCGCGGATAGGTGTCCTCCGTTCACGCGGAAGTGGGATGGTGGGTTTAGGGGTAAACGTGGTGGACCGGAGTGGCGTCGGTAAAGAGCCACTGCTGCTTCCTCTGTCCGCGGCACTGCGGCTACCAGTAGCTTTCCCGGCATGAACCCATCAAGGTGTCCGCGGGGCGGACTGATAACGGTCGGTGTTCAAGCTGGCGCAATTAGTTTTCCTTAGTACCATATGCAGTACTATTTCAGTGCGGGTAAAAGTATCGCCGACATCGTGCGGGCAATGAAGCGGGCACCAAAGAATGTGAGATTTGCCGATTTGGAAAGAGTCTGCGATCACTACTTTGAAAGCCGCAGCTCAAAAAAGACGTCGCACCGCACCTACAAGACCCCGTGGCCGGGTGATCCTCGTGTCAATATCCAAAATGCGAAGGGCAAGGCCAAGCCATATCAAGTGAACCAAGTTCTCGAGCGATTGAGAAACTGGGCACGCAGAAGAAAGAAGCGGAGTAGCCAGCATGGACATCAATAAGTACACCTATCAAGTCTCCTGGTCGGAAGAAGATCAGGAGTACGTGGCGACCGTGGCTGAGTTCCCTTCGCTGTCGTGGCTGGATGCGGATCGACACCAGGCCGAGCGCGGTTTGTTTCATCTTGTGACTGAGGTTGTCGAAGATATGGAGGCCTCCGGCGAGGTGGTTCCTGTCCCATTGGGGAGTCGTAACTATTCGGGGAAGTTCAATGTGCGCACGTCTCCGTCGCTGCATCGGCGGTTGGTTATCGCCGCTAAAACAGAGGGAATTTCTCTCAACGCACTAGTCAATCAAAAACTCGCGTCCGTCTAACTGGCGCACAGACCACACACGCACTGAGATGCTCACGACGAGACGGCACTCGCAACGCTAGACCGGCCCGGCGCGCGCCGCCTGCACGGCCCGGCCGACGCGCACGCTGACCTGCACGTCTGGCTCGTCAACCTCGCACGTTTCGACGCTTCCACCATTGGCTTGGGCGGTGTCGTTGGCGGCGGAGCAGGCGTCGACACCTTGGTAGAGGGCGGTGGCCGCGGCGACGGCCGAGAGGTCGGCGGCGACGCGCGCCCGGTGAGAGTTCGCCACCCCGGCAACCACCGCCGCAACCGCAATCGCCAGCGCGGTCACCGCGGCGATGATGCCGGCCGTGGTGACGGATGCGGAGCCTTCGTCGTTTCGGAGTTGACCAAGCATGGCTAGCCTCCGAACTCGGTTGGGAAGACGGCGGTGGCCTCCATGCCGCGCACGCGGGCGGTCACGGTGACCATGCCGCCGCGTTCCTGGGTGGTGACACGCCCGGTGGGCGGGTCGTAGTCCAGGCCGATGGCGTGCGCGCGGGCTGCCGCCCCGGCAATGTCGACCGCCGAGATGTAGGCGCCCATCGCGGCCAGCCCCGCGACGATCGCACCGGCGACGACCACCAGGGCGCTCAGGGAGAGCGCTGCCTCGATGGTGTTCATCGGCTAGCCCGGCTTGTTGGTCAGGGCGTCGGTGATGACGCCTTCGATGGCGTCCGAGACGCCGTTGCTGGTGACCACCATGTAGAGCACCCCGGCAAGGGCCGCGGCAGCCAAAGTCCCGAAGGCGTATTCGATGGTCGAAAGCCCGTCGTCGTTGGACAGTTTCGCCTGCATACGCGTGATAATTCGGGCAGCGGCAGCGTGGATAAAGTTCGTAGACATTGAAATCTCCTTATTGGTTGTTGGTGTTTTTAAAACAGGGTTTGGCCCAGGCTGACCACCACGGGCGCCAGGCCGAGGACGAAGAACGCCGGCAGGAAGAAGGCGGTCAGTGGGAGTGCGATGAGCACCCCGGCGCGTTCGGCGCGGGCGGTGGCGTGGTCGGCGGCGTCCGCGGTCAGGCTGACCGCGATGCGTTCGCAGCCCGCGGCGAGGGTTGCGCCGGTGGTGTTAGATAAGGCCACCAGGTGCGCGAGCTCCTCCCCACCCGGCACCGCGTGTAGCTCCGCCCAGGCGCGTGTCGGGTCGGCCCCGAGTGCGCTGAGCGCCGCCACGGTGTGCCAGGGGCTTGGGTCCTCGCCGTGGGTGTCGGCCACTGCGCCCGCGGCAGCGGCAACCGGCAGGCCTGCGCGGCAGCACGCCGCGAAGAGCCGGATGTCGGTTGCGCTCCTGCCGGGGCTTGGCGACGGCCCGTCCCGCGGGGTCTTCGGCGCACGGGTCACGTCGCGCCCCACCCGGCCGCGTGGGCTGTGCCCGGCGACGGCCATCGCGCCAGCGACGCACAAAGCGGTAACAAACGTACTCATTGGGTTGCCCTTTCAATGATGTGTTGTGACGTACAGAAACCGGCCCCCACCAGCGCGGTGCCGGCAATGAGCAGCACCCCGCCCAAGTTGGTGCCGGTCAAAAAGTGCAGCGGGCGCGCCCCCATCGCGGCGCCCATACCGATCCCGGCCAGCGGAAGCAGGGAGAGCACCACCGCGCTCGTCTTCGGCCCGGCCAACGCCGCGGCGGTGGCGGCGCGGTGGCGCAGCGCAGCGTCGATCTCCTCGCGTGCGGCGGTGACCAGGGAGGCGATCGGCACGCCGCGTTGCACCCCGACCCGCCACAGGGCCTCCACCCGGGACAGCTCCGGGGTGCGAAGCCCCGCGGCGTCGCCGGTGCTTAGCACGTGGCAGAACAGGGAGGCGTCGGCAAGCAGGTCGGTGGGGGTGGTGTCGGGGAGTTGGTCGGTGGCGCGAAGGGTGGCGTCGAGAAGCGAGGAACCTGCCTGCAGGCTGGCGCTGATGTGGCCGAGAAACTGCGAGGCCGCCTCCTGGCGCCGCACCAACGCCTGCCCGGCGCGGCGCCGCGAGTAGGCGTAGAGCACCGTCGCCCCGGCGAGCGCGGCAGCGATAACCACCGCCGCGCGATCCGTCACGATGACCAGCAGCGCCACAGCGAGCGCCACCGGCGGCACCCACCCCCAGGACACCGCACGCGGGCGAATCCGACGCACAGGCACCCCTCCCGTCCAGGCCACACAGGCCGCGAATGCGAACAGGTACGTCATGGCCGCTGCCAGATCACTCGTGTGGTCACCGGGTTGCCCTCCAGGGCGCCGATCTGGTGCAGGACGCGGCGGCCGTCGGGGCGGCGCTGCATCACAATCACCGTGTCCAGGGCTGGCGCGAGCTGCGCGTGCAGGGCGTCGCGCCCCATCCCGCCGAGCGCAGCGAGCGCCTCAAACCGGGCCGGGACCTCCTCGATCGCGTTGGCGTGCAAGGTGCCAGCGCCGCCCTCGTGACCGGTGTTCAGCGCCGCGAGGAGGTCCGTCACCTCCGCCCCGCGGATCTCCCCCACCACGATCCGGTCCGGGCGCATCCGCAGCGACTGGCGGACAAGGTCCGCAATCGTGACCTGGCCGGCGCCCTCCGTGTTCACCGCCCGCGTATTCAGGTTCAGCACGTGCGGGTGGTTCGGGGTCAGCTCCAGGGTGTCCTCGATCGCCAGGATCCGCTCGTGCGGCGCCACCTCTGCAAGCATCGCTGAGAGCAACGTCGTCTTGCCTGAACCGGTCCCGCCCACGATGACGAAGGCGCGCCGGGCCCAAACAATCTCGCGCAGCATCTCGGCGCGCTCCTCGTCCATCGTGCCGCTGGACACCAGCTCGTCGAGGGTGGCGGTGGTGGTGCGCAGCACGCGCAGCGACAGGCACGTGCCCGCCACGGCCGTGGGCGCCAGCACCGCGTGGAAGCGGATAATCGAGCCGTCCGGCCTGCGGAAATGTCCGTCGCAGTAGGGTTGGGCGTCGTCAAGGCGGCGCCCGCAGCGCAGCGCCAGGCGCGTGGCCAGTCGGCGCACGGACTCCTCGGAGTCGAAGCGGATCTCGCTGCGCTCGAGGCCGTGCCCGCGGTCCACGAACACGCGGTCGGGGGCGTTGACGCAGATGTCGGTCACCTCCCCGCCGGCGAGCAGCGGTTCCAGGGGCCCGGCGCCGGAGGTGTCGTCGCGAAGTTGGCGCATCGCGGCCAGCACGTCCACGTCACTGATAACGACGGCCTCTTCGCGGATCAGCGCCGCAAGCCGGGTGGCGTCGACCTCCCCGGGCTCGTCGGCCATGCGGCGTTGCACGCGTAGTAACAAGTCCCGATCCACTAGGCCACCTCCTCGAGCACAGCTTTTGCCGCCTTCGCAAGCCCAGTAGGCAACCGCTGCGGCAGGCCGCGCTGCTCGACGCGCTTCGTCAGCCCGCGCACCTGACCGATGGTGGCCACCACCCGCGAGCCCGCAATCGCCGCTATCTCATCCACCCCGATGCCGGCCCACCCGATGTCCCTGACCACCAGCACGTGCCGCAGCCCGGCTCGCTCGCACTCGGCGACCAGCTGCGCCGCCGCAGACACCGCCCTGACCTGCGGGGCGACCAGGATCGCCACCACATCAACGCGCGCGGGCAGCTGCGCGCACGGGGCGTCTACCACGGTCACCCCGCCGGTGCCGAGCACCTCCACCAGCGCCTCAAGGCCCTCCAAATCATCCCCAAAACCAGCCCGGGAGACCTCCCTGCTACACGTCATCACCGCCACACCATCCGGGGTGGCGGGCAGCGCGCGGCGCACGTCCTCGCGGGCGACCGCGCCCTCCCCGATCGCGATCTCGCCCCACCTGGCACCGATCTCCTCCTCAATACCGAGCAGCAGGTCCAGCCCGCCCGAGTGGACGTGCCCATCAACCAGGGTCGAGGGCGCCGCAGCCCTGGCGCACGCCGCCGCGAACGTCGAGGCGCCCACCCCGCCGGACGCGCCAACCACACCGATCACCCGACCTCTCTCGTGGTCCTTCGGGGTCCGCAGCGCGCCGAGCGCGCGCAGCAGCTGCCCGGACTGGTCCGGGACGTCGTAGGCACCGCGCTGTTGGCCGAGCTCGAAACAGTTCGGGCGGCGCAGTACCGCGGGTGGCAGGTGGGTGGCGAAGTGGGCGTCGATAAGTATGGCGAAGGCCTGCTCACAACGGCGGGCGACCTCCGCCGGCTCGGCGCTACTGAGGTCGGTGACGGGCATCCCTGTTGCCGCCGCGAGGTGCATGGCCTCGGGGTGCAGCGCCGCGTCGTTGACGGCGATGGTGATGTTGTGCGTGCTCATGACCTCGAGCTTCGCCCACAGCGCACCACCGTCACAACGCTTTGTACCGCGCCTGTGGATAACTCCCGTGCTGCCTGAACGTTCAACCTCCTTTTGTGGAGAAAACGCTGCACTGCCCAACATATTCGTGTATATGGCGTTAGAATGTGCCACATGGCTTCGAACTCGGCACCGGTAGCGGCGTTTTTTGATCTGGATAAGACGATCATCGCCACGTCGTCCGTGTTCGCGTTCGGCAAAGAGTTCCTGAACAACGGCATGATCACGCGCCAGGAAGCGCTGGACCTCTACCTGACCAAAGCCGCCTACATGCTCATCGGGCAGAGCAGCGAAAAGATGGACACCACCCGCGACAACCTGGCCAACATGATCACCGGCTGGAGCGTCGAGGACGTCACCGCTGTGACCACCGAGACCATGCACAACGTGATCACCCCGGCGATCTACTCGGAGGCCCGCGAGCTCATCGAGGCGCACCGCGCGCTCGGCCACGACGTCATTATTATTTCGGCGTCGGCAAATATTCTGGTGGCGCCGATTGCGAAGGAGCTGGGCATCGACATGATTGTGGCCAGCGAGGTCGAGGTTGTCGACGGCACCCTCACCGGCCGCATCACCCGCTACCTCAAAGGCGACGCCAAGGCCGAAGCCATCCGCGAATTCGTCGCCGAACACGGCTACGACCTGGATCGCAGCTACGCCTACTCCGACTCTGCCACCGACATCCCCATGCTGGAGCTGGTTGGCAACCCCGTCGCCGTCAACCCGGACCGGGCGCTGCGCAAGCACGCACAGGCGGAGGGCTGGGACGTGCAGACGTTCAAGAACCCGGAGCCGCTGATCCAGATGCCGAACGCAAAAGAAGTCGGGATCGGGGCGTCCGTCATCGCGGGCGTGACGGCGTTGGCCGTGGCAGGGACGCTGCTGGCGAAGGCCATGAAGAAAGATAAGTCTGCCTAAGCCCTGAGCGTGTGCGACAAATCCCATCAATGGTTGCTAGGGTTGAGTGCATTCAATAATCGCAGGAAGGTTGAACATACAGTGAGCAACGAAGGTCTGTACACCAGTGGAACGTCCGCAGTGTCCGCAAAGGTTAACTCGATTCCTTTGCACGACACCGATGTCACCCACCCGGGCAAGGACTCCATCGGTACGTTGATTTCGAACGCCTCCGAGCAAGTTTCCACGCTTGTTCGCGGCGAGATTGAGCTGGCCAAGGCCGAGGTCATCGGCGAGGCCAAGAAGGGCGCCGTCGGCGGCGGCCTCCTGGGCGTCGCGGGTGTTATCGCCCTGTACTCCTCCTTCTTCCTTTTCTTCGCATTCGCCGAGATGCTGTCCTCCTGGATGCACCGGGGTTGGGCGTTCCTGATCGTCTTCGCCATCATGATCGCCCTGGCGGGCATCCTGGCGCTGGTCGGCGTGAAGAGCCTGAAGAAGATCCGCGCGCCGAAGAAGACCATCGATTCCGTCAACGAGCTGAAGAACCTGCGCCCAGGCCAGGCACAGAAGAACCTTGCCAAGGACAGCTCGGGGCTCTACACGGGCTCGAACTAGGGCGTGCCAGACTTTTCGACGTCCCCTTCGGCTATCGACCTACCTGGTCCTTTTACCCACGAGTGGTTGCACACTCGTGGGTTGCGCCTGCATGCGGCCGTCGCGGGCGACCCTACGAATCCGCTGCTGTTGCTGCTGCACAGCGCGTTCGGCGGCTGGTATGACTACCGCAACCGCATCGCCGACTTCGCCGATTCCGGCTATCACGTCGCAGCCCTCGACCTGCGTGGCTGCGGCCTGTCCGACAAGCCGGTGCGCCGCAGCGGCGACGCCCTCCTGCTGCACGCCGGTGACCTGAAGGGCGCAATCCACACGCTGGGCCACGACTCCGCGGAGGTGATCAGCGCTGGCGCCTCCACCGTGATCACGAACACGCTGCGGGAACGCTCCCCGCACCTGGTCACGCGCCACACCTCAGCACCATGGACCGGCAGCAAAGCCGCCTTTGTGCCGACGCCCCTCTACCGCCACTTCCCGGCCCTCTTCGACCAACTGTGGCTGCGTGACCTGCTACGCAACCAGCCCGAGGACGCCACCGCCGACCACCTGCGCCTGCGCCGGGACGGCACCCACATCACCAACGCGCTGCCCTACATTCTGGAGCTCGCGCGCATCGAAGCCCGCATGTAGCTAGCGCCCGACGCACGCCCCCGTACCAACCTGCTCACGCAGCCCAGCGATCTCGCCCGTACGCTCCAGGATCTGCTGCGCGGTGAGCACGTAACCGGTCTCCGTGGCGTCCACAGAGGTACCGAACACCATGCCCGCGACACCGCCGGACGGGGTCAGCATCGGTCCACCCGAGTTGCCCTGACGGATATTGCCGCGGATCGTGTACACCTGGCGTTGCACGTGCCGCTTCGCGTAAATATCGGGGCCAGACAGGCTGACTTGGTTGCGCACCCGCACCGGCATCGCCTCAAACGGGCCGGACTCCGGGAAACCCATCACCAGGGCGCTGTCGCCGGTGCGCAGCGTGCCCTCCGCCCAGCGCAGCGGCGCGATCCCCAGCGCCTCCGCGTGCAGCACCGCGATGTCCGCCTCCGAGTCGTAGAAGACCACTTTGGCCTTCTTCACCCCAAGCACCGTGTCCAAGGACACCGTCTCCGTACCCGCCACCACGTGCGCGTTGGTGAGCACGTAACCGTCCTCGATCACGAATCCGGAGCCCATCAGCCGCCGACTGCAGGACTCCGCGTCCCCCATCACGTGCACCACGGAGGCGCGGACGGCGTCGACAAGCTCGGGGCGCGCAACCGACGGGTCCGGGGCGTCGACCTCCGCATGCCCATCCGAGGCAAACGGGGAAATCAGCGGCGGCAGACCCGAATCCGCCAGCACCGCCGCCACCTGCGACGGCAACTGCTTGCCCGCCGCCGGCATCGCAGCATCAATCTGCGTGAGCACCCGCGAGCTCTGCAAGTGCTTCGCCCACGCCCCCGGCAACGACGCCGCCAACGGCATACACACGCACCACACCAACGCCACCGCCACGGCCCCCTGGAACAGGGCACCAAACAGCGAATCGAGACGCTGCGCCGACTTCCGACGGAACCTGTCATGCATCCAGTCACCCACCGTCGAGCCCGCGAAGGACCCCAGGCAAACCACCAGCACAACCACCACAATCAGCACCGCCACGCGCTCCCACTGCGCGTCCGCCCGCTGAATCAGCGGCGGCAGCCCCACCACCGCGAGCGTCAAACCGGCAACAATGCCCAGCGCCGACAGCACCGCCGAAAACGCACCGCGCCGCCAACCGCTCACACAGGCGGCGAGCACGATGATGAGGATGAGGACGTCGATAAGCACTAGAGCCCCACCGCTTCCTCAAGCTCCTCCAGCGAGTGGAACTCCTTCGGGAACAACCCAACCTGCCGCCCATCGCGCAACACCAACGTCAACGGCACCACCGCAGGCAGCCCCAACGCGCCCGCGAACGCATTCTCACCGTCCTGGTAACTCGGCACATCGACACCCAGATCCCCCAACAACGCCGCCCCATTCGCAGCGTTACCATCCGCGTGCACACCCACCACGCGCACGTCCGGGTGCGCCTCCGCCAGCGCGTCAAACAACGGCAACTCCGCGCGGCACGGCTCGCACCACCACGCCCACACGTTCACCACCGTCAAGCCCGACTCCGACTCCTGGCCCGACTCCCCACCCAAACACGGCAACGCGACGCCGGCCACAGTCGGGCCCGGGCAATCCGGGCGCTGCGCCACCTGCGCCGTCGTGGCGGGCTGGTTACCCGGCTGCGCCGGTTCCCCAGGGCGCAACAACTGCCACGCACCCCCAACCACCAGCGCCGACACCACCACAATCGCAGCGACGCTCGCAACCACCGACCTACTCGCGCTCACACCTGCTCCATCTCGCCCTTGACACGTTTCGCCGCCTCAGCAGGATCCGTCGGACCCTCCAGACCAAAGCTGGGACAATCGTACGCGATAGGGCAGACACCACACGCCGGCGACTTGGCATGACACACCCTCCGGCCCTCAAAAATGATCCGATGCGAAAACATCGTCCACTCCGAAGGCTCAATCAACTCCGCCACAGCATGCTCAATCTTCACCGCGTTCGAGCCCAAGGAGGCGTCGATAAGCTTCAGCCTGTGCATCAAACGCTGAAAATGCGTATCGACGGTCAGCCCCGGCCTCCCAAACGCATTCCCCCGCACAACGTGCGCCGTCTTGCGCCCCACACCCGGCAAGCTGACCAAGTCCTCCAACGCGACCGGCACCTCACCACCAAAATCCGACACCAACTTCTGCCCCAACCCAATCAAGTTCGCAGCCTTCGCACGGAAGAAACCCGTCGGGCGAATGATCTCCTCCACCTCCGCCTGCGACGCCGCCGCATAATCCGCCGCCGTCGGGTACGCCCGGAACAGCGCGGGGGTGACCTGATTCACCCGCACATCCGTCGTCTGCGCCGACAACACCGTCGCCACAAGCAACTCCAGCGGGTTCGAAAAATCCAACTCCGCATGGGCATCAGGGAACGCTTTCGCCAGCGTACGATTAATCCTCCGCGCGCGACGCTTCCGCGCCAACGGCGACACCTCCCCCTTCAACACCGGATGCTTACCAGGGACCCGCCGCTGCTGCGGCGTCAACGAACCAGACATGCTTTCTCACCTTAACGGGGTAAGCGATACGATGGACGCATGGCAGTACTCTTAGTCGTCGCGATTCCCCTCATTCTCGGGCTGTTCACCATAGGAATGGAACACCTAGAGTCCGCAGTCGTCGACTAGTGGTACAGTTCCAGTGTGGTGTGACTCACGCACACTTCAAGAGCTAACGTGACAACCGACACGGGACTGTCACACCCGTCCACAAGGAGGATTCATGGAAGGCGCACACGAAATTCTCGCCCGCGCGGGCATATTTCAAGGCGTGGATCCCGCGGCCGTCGCAGCACTGATCCAAGACATGGAAACAGTCACCTTCAACCGCGGCACCACCATTTTCGACGAAGGTGAACCCGGCAACCGCCTCTACATCATCATCAGCGGCAAAGTGAAACTCGCGCGCCACGCCCCCGACGGACGCGAAAACCTCCTCTCCGTCATGGGCCCCTCCGACATGTTCGGCGAACTGTCCATCTTCGACCCAGGACCACGCACCTCCTCCGCAGTGTGCGTCACCGAAGTCACCGCGGCCACCATGGACTCCACGCTGCTGAAGAAGTGGATCGACAACCACCCTGAAATCTCCCAGCAGCTCCTCCGCGTCCTGGCCCGCCGCCTCCGCCGCACCAACGCGTCCCTCGCCGACCTCATCTTCACCGACGTCCCCGGCCGCGTTGCCAAAACCCTCCTCCAGCTGGCCAACCGGTTCGGCACCCAGGAAGGCGGCGTCCTGCGCGTGAACCACGACCTCACCCAGGAAGAAATCGCCCAGCTTGTCGGCGCCTCCCGCGAGACCGTCAACAAAGCCCTGGCAACCTTCGCCCACCGCGACTGGATCCGCCTCGAAGGCAAGTCCGTGGTCATCGTGAACACGGAGCACCTCGCCCGCCGCGCGCGGTAGGCTGCTGTTCTAGTTTTTGCCTGTTTTGTGAGCCCCCGGGCCTTCCCCGGGGGTTTTCTTCTGCACTTGTGGGGACCTCTTTCACCGTCAGTGCCAAAGGACGCACCCTCTTTTAGGTAGACCTTTTACTACCAGGCTGTTTGAATGTCTAGTTTCTTCTGGATTGCGTCCCTTGGCACTGGAGCCCTGGGAGTGTGCACCAAATTCCCACACTCGGTTTCAGCGACCTGGGCTTTTGCAGACCGGCCTGCCCAAACGCTTTATGTCAAGTGGTTGTGAACGTGGTTGGGTGTTAGATCGTGATGGGTTGTGGGGGCGGGGCGGTTTGGGCCGAGCCCCGAAAAAGCACACATATTGTCGCTTAAGTCGACACGCCGAGAAAAGCACACATTTTGTCGCTTAACCCGTGTGTACCCCCAGTGCGTACCGGGCACCGCCCCGCACACGACAAAACCCCAGCTAAAACCGTGTTCTAGCTGGTGTTTTCATTGAGCCACCTGCGAGAATCGAACTCGCGACCTTCTCATTACGAGTGAGACGCTCTGCCGACTGAGCTAAGGTGGCAACGCTGCACAATATTACAGCACCGCCAAGAATCTACGAAACTGCCAGTTCAGCGGGCGTCACAGGCGAGGCGGATGCGGCCGAGCATCCCGTTGAACGCCACGACGGGGCTCACCTGCTGCTGGAGGCGCAGTCGACACTGGGCGATAGCGTCGAGGCACGCCACGAGCCCTTCGGGGCGGACTTTCTCGGCGAGTTCTGCGGCCAGCGGCTGGAAGTCGGGGTGGGTCAGTGAGACCTGGGCGTCGGATTGAACGGCGAGGGCATCACGGTAGATGCCAGCGAGGTCCACGAGGATGAGGTCGAAGACGTCGCGCTTGCGGCGGGTGCCGCGCGCTTTCTGGCTCGCCTCGAGCGCCTTGACGGAGGCGGACGCCCCGCGCAGCGCCTTCGCCGCTCCCCTGCCCTTCGCACCGACGCCGAGCGCCTGCTCGAGTTTGGCGCGCTCCTCGGCGTCCTCCTCGGCGTAGTCCTCGACGGCGGTTTTCTCAGTGGCCTTCACTAGGGAGGCGACGGCCTGGAAGGCCTGGGCGCCGTGGAAGACCAACTCGGCAAGGTTGATGGCTTGGGCGCGGCGAATCTGTACGGATTTGTCGTTGACCATCCGACGCGCGCGGCCCACGTGGCGCAGCGTGGTGGCGGCGGCCAGGCGGGCGTCGGACTCCGTGGCGCCCTCCTCCTGCATCAGGATGCGCACCACCTCGTCCTCGGAGGGCGCGGGGATATAGAGGTGCCGGCAGCGGGAGCGCAGCGTCTGGGAGAAGTCCTCCGGGTCCGTCGACGGCGCGCACAGGATAATCACGGTGTGGGCTGGGGGCTCCTCCACCGTTTTCAGCAGCGCGTCGGAGGCGTCCTGGCCGAGGCGGTCGGCGTTCTCGATGATGAGGACGCGCCAGGGGGCGACCGTCGGCATGCGGGCGGCCTGCGCGATGTACTCGCGGGTCTCCTTCACCTTAATCGTGAGTTCCTTGGGCACCACGTGCATGACGTCGGTGTGCTGGGAGGACAGCGCGTCGCGGCAGCCTTTGCAGCGCCCGCAGCCGATCTCGTCAGGGTCCGTGCACACCAGCGCAGCCGCGAACGCGAGCGCCGCGTTGGAACGCCCCGAACCGGGAGGCCCCGTGAACAGCCAGGAGTGCGTCATCGCGCGGGCATCGCCGATCCCCCGGGCGGCCGCGGCAGCGTTCATGATGACCTGCTGGACGGAGGGGGCGTCGGCAAGTAATTGACTCACGGTAGGCACAAGCCCCAAGCGTACAGCAGGGCGAAAACCCGCTAAAGTGTTACAGCATGGAACGATTCTGGCGCAGTTTCAAATGGCTGTGGGGCACCTCGTGGCCCCTCTACGCCGCAACTGTGCTCGGAACCAACGTGCTCGGCGCCGTGCTGATCATGCTGTTCGTGCGCTTCCTCATCCCCATGCGGGAGGTGCAGCAACTCAACATTCACGACGAAAGCCTCGGCTTCCTCGGCGCGGCCTACTTCTGCTTTGCCATCTTCGTGGGCATCGTGGTCACCTTCTTCCTGTTCCGGCCGGTGCTGGAGTGGCAGCTCAGTCCCGATGACCACGACCCAAACATGGTGCGCAACCTGGTCATGCGCATCCCGGTGCTGCAGACCGTGATCGTGGTCGGGGTGTGGGCCATCGGCATCATGATCATCACTGTGGCCGCCTGGCGCATCGACCACCAGCTGGCAATCGTGACCTTAGGGTCTACGTCGCTGGCGTGCTTCGTCACTGCCGTGATGACATATCTGCAGGCAGAGCGCCTGGTGCGGCCGGTGGCGGCGTCGGCACTCGCGCGGCGCTTCGAGGACTCCACCCTGGAGCCGCCGATCAAGCACCGCCTATACCTGACGTGGTTCACCACCTCCGCCGTGCCAATGTTCGGAGTGCTCGCCCTGTTCTTCGCGCAGCGCCACGGCTTCTTCTACAACCGCCCCGGCGAGCTCATGCCTGCCGTGCTCGCGCTGACGCTCACCGCACTGGCCACCGGCTTCATCGGCACTGCGTTCGCCATCATGAGCGTGGTGGACCCCATCAAGGAGCTGCAGGAAGCCATCAATAAGGTGCGCCGCGGGGAGCGTAACACCCAGGTCGACATTTACGACGGCTCCGAAATCGGCGTACTACAAGCCGGGTTCAACGAGATGATGCGCGGCCTCAACGAGCGCCAGCGCGTCCGAGACATCTTCGGCCGCTACGTCGGCACCGAGGTCGCCCAGAAGGCGCTCGAGGAGAAGCCGGAGCTCGGCGGGGAGGACCGCCGCGTGGCCGTCGTATTCATCGACGTGATCGGCTCCACCACCTTCGCCGTCAACCACACCCCGGAGCAGGTCGTGGCCGCGCTGAACAACTTCTTCGAGATCGTCGTTGAGGTGGTGCACCGCAATAAGGGCGTGATCAACAAGTTCCAGGGCGACGCCGCCCTGGCCGTGTTCGGCGCGCCCGTCTCCATCCACGACGCCGCCTCCCACGCTCTCCAGGCCGCCCGCGAACTCCGCCGCGAGCTGGCGGGCCTGGAACTGCAGGCAGGCATCGGGGTGGCCTCCGGGCACGTGGTCGCCGGCCACATCGGCGGCTCTGACCGCTTCGAATACACTGTGATCGGCGACGCCGTCAACGCCGCCGCCCGCCTCACCGAGCTGGCCAAGGACACCCCGGGCTGCGTGCTCACCAACGCCGCAACACTGCGCGCCGCCAACGAGGTCGAGCAGCAGCGCTGGACGCTGATGAAGTCCGTGGAGCTGCGCGGGCGCAACCGCATGACACAGCTGGCCCGCCCGGTGCGTTCCACCCTGGCGGACCGCTACTAGCCGCTACTAGCTCTTGGTGGCCTTCTTCGTCGCCTTCTTGCGCGTCGTCTTCTTCGTCGCCTTCTTCCGCGTGGCCTTACGCGCGGCCTTCTTGGCTGGCTTCGGGTTCTCCGCCTCGCGGGCCCGGCGCGCAGACAGCAGCTCGTTTGCGCGCTCGTCCGTCATGGTCTCCGGGGTATCGCCACGCTGGAGGGACGCGTTGGTGGTGCCGTCGGTGACGTACGGTCCGAAGCGGCCGTCCTTAATGGACATCGGCTTGCCGGAGACGTCGTTGTCCCCGAGCAGCTTCAGCGGCGCCTTCGCCGCCCCGCGTCCGCGGCGCTTCGGCTCCGCGTAGATACGGCGCGCCTCCTCCAGCGTGATGCTGAAGATCTGCTCCTCGCTGGCCAGGGAGCGCGAGTCGGAGCCCTTCTTCAGGTACGGGCCGTAGCGTCCGTTCTGCGCCGTGATCACTTCCCCATCGTCGACGCCCACCTCGCGCGGCAGGCTCAGCAGCTGCAGCGCCTGCTCAAGCGTGACCGAGGCCGGGTCCATCGACTGGAACAGGGACGCCGTCGCGGGCTTGAGCTGCTCCTCGACGAGCTCGGTCATGCGTTTTTCTTTCTGCTTCGCGGCCGTCTTGGTGTCCCAGTTCTTCTTCCGCTTGCCCTCTTCGGCGCGCTGCTTGTCCTCGGCGGCGCGCTCCTCGGCGATGACTTCCTCGGCGTGGGCTTGCGCCTTCTCCAGCTCGTCGTCGCCGAGTTTCTCGGTGACGTAGGGGCCGAAGCGGCCCTCCTTGGCCACCACCATGCGCCCGTTGGCCGGGTTCACGCCCAGCTCACGGCCGGACTGCGGGGTGGCGAACAGTTTCTCCGCCAGCTCCAGGGTGACCTCATCAGGCGTGGTCGCCTCCGGGATGTTGGCGCGCTGGTACTCCGGCTCGCCCTCGGCGGTGACGCCCACCTGGCGTTCCATGTATGGCCCGTAGCGGCCCACGCGCACGTTGACGGCGCGACCCTCCGCGTCGTCGAAGAGTTTCAGGGAGTTGACCTGGCGGGCGTCGATACGCTCGAGGTTGTCCTCAATGATGTGCTTGAGGCCACCGCGGCGCGCAATCGCCTCGGCGGTGTTGTCGCTGGCGTCAGCGTCGCCGAAGTAGAAGCTAGTCAGCCAGCGGGTGCGGTCCTCGTTGCCGTGCGCGATCTCATCGAGCTCGTCCTCCATCGAGGACGTGAAGTCGTAGTCCACCAGGGCGTCGAAGTTATTCTCCAACAGCCCAACCACAGAAAACGCGACCCAGCTAGGCACCAGCGCGTTGCCGCGGGAGAAGACGTAGCCGCGGTCCTGGATCGTCTTAATAATCGACGCATACGTCGACGGACGCCCAATCCCCAGGTCCTCCATCTTCTTCACCAGGCTCGCTTCGGTGTAGCGAGCCGGCGGGTTCGTGGAGTGCCCATCCGCCGAAATCGCGGTGGTAGGCAGCTCGTCGCCAGCGGTGAGCTGCGGCAGGTGCGTCTCGCTGTCACGGGTGTCCGAGTAGGCGCGCAGCCAGCCCGGGAACGTAATCGTGCGGCCGGTTGCGGCGAACTCAGTACCGAAATCACCCTCGATGATCACCTTCGTCGAGTTCCCGCGGGCGTTCTCCATCTGGGAGGCAACCGTGCGCTGCCAAATCAGCTCATAGAGCTTAAACTCCTCCGCGTCCAGCACCTTCGACAGCTGCCCCGGCGTAGCAAAACGCTCACCAGCAGGGCGGATCGCCTCGTGCGCCTCCTGCGAGTTCTTCACCTTCCGGTCGTAAATACGGGGCTTGTCCGCCACGTACTCCGCGCCGTAGAGCTCCGTCGCTGCAGCTCGCGCCGCCGACAAACCCTGCTGCGACAGCGACGTCGAATCCGTACGCATATATGTAATGTGACCGTTCTCGTACAGGCGCTGCGCAATACGCATCGTACGCGCCGACGTAAAGCGCAGCTTCCGCCCCGCCTCCTGCTGCAGAGTGGACGTCATAAAGGGTGCGTACGGCTTGCGGCTGTACGG
Source organism: Corynebacterium sp. UMB8791 (assembly GCF_054166365.1). Taxonomy (NCBI): domain Bacteria; kingdom Bacillati; phylum Actinomycetota; class Actinomycetes; order Mycobacteriales; family Corynebacteriaceae; genus Corynebacterium; species Corynebacterium sp. UMB8791. The sequence continues at coordinate 18,886 of NZ_JBSZCG010000113.1, forward strand.
CTTCTCCTCCACGCCGCTCACCGTCATCGAGGTGCCCTTCAGCGCCCCAGCAAGCTCCTCCGCCACCTGCTTATCGACGACCACAACCCCCTCAGCCGACCCCTTCAGCCGACCGCGATCATCAAAGTCCTTCCCCTGCGCAATCCGCGAACCGTTAATTGCCACGAGCTTCGCGTCAAACGCCGTACCCCCACCGTACGTCGCGGTCACATCCCAGTACTCCGCCGGGATGAACGCCATGCGCTCGCGCTCACGCTCCACAATCACACGCGTAGCCACCGACTGCACACGACCCGCCGAAAGCCGCGGCATGACCTTCTTCCACAGCACCGGAGAGACCTCGTAGCCGTACAACCGGTCCAGGATGCGACGGGTTTCCTGGGCGTCGACAAGATCCATATCCAGCTCACGGGTATTCTCCGCAGCCTCCCGAATCGCCGACTCCGTAATCTCGTTGAACACCATGCGCTCCACCGGAACCTTCGGCTTCAACGTCTCAAGCAAGTGCCACGCGATAGCTTCACCCTCGCGGTCCGGGTCTGTCGCCAGCAGCAGCTTGTCCGCCTGCTTCAACTTCGAACGAAGATCAGTAACCTTCTTCTTGTCAGGACTGACAACATATATAGGTGCAAACCCAGACTCTGGATTCACACCCAACTTCGCCCACGGTTCCTTCTTGTACTTCGCGGGGATGTCAGCAGCGCGGCCCGGAAGATCACGAATGTGCCCCACGGAAGCTTCCACAATGTAGTCACTTCCCAGATACTTCTGGATCTTCTTCGCCTTCGTCGCGGACTCCACGATGACGAGGGTCTTGCCGTCTTCAGCCACGCTTCGTGACACCTCACTTCAAGAACTATGTTCGTTAACTCACATAAGTTGTATCAGACAATCAAATAGCAACCCTACAACTCTCCGTTTTCACCCCCACCAACTACACTGAACCCCCATGAGCACCATCGGGCACTCAAGGAGGCAAAACCCCAGATGATCGACTCCCTCATCGGCTTCCTCCACACCCTGATGGGCACACCCCTCTTCTACCCACTCGTCGTACTCCTCATCCTCGGCGACGCACTCATCCCCCTCATCCCCTCCGAAACCGTCCTCAACCTCTCCGGCGCCTTCTCCGCATCCCAAGGCGTACCCAACGCGTGGGGCATCATCGCCGCCGCCATCATCGGCGGCATCATCGGCGACAACATCTGCTTCCTCCTCGGCGGACGCCTCATCCACGTCGTCGACCGCCTCGACCCCAACTCCAAAGCCGGCCAAGCCATCGACTGGGTGCGCCGCAACATGAACCGCGGCGCCGGCATTACCGTCCTCGTCGCCAGGTTCCTTCCCTGGGCCAGGTGGGTCGCCACGATCGTGCTGGGCAGCGTGCGATACAACTGGTTCGCGTTCTTCCTCTACGACACCATCGGCGTCATCATCTGGGCCTGCCTCTCAGTCGGCCTCGGCTACGCCGGCGGCTCCCTCCTTTCCGACTTCCCCCTCCTCGGCATGATCGTCGGCATCGCCCTCGGCGCCCTCGTTGGCTGGATCATGCAGCGCATCCAGTCCTACATCTTCGAACTTTTCGACGTCCGGCGCGGCGTCTCCGCCGTGTAGGTCTTGAGTGCTGCGCGCGTGCTTCCCAGGTGGCTAATTTCGGCGAGGGAATTTGGTGCTAGTAAACAGGAGCCAGTGCCAAAGGACGCACCCCACTTTTCACGACCTGGGCTTTTCTCGAATCCCCCGGAAGGAATTGCGTCTATTGGCACTGGCACGTGAATGGAACTCAAAAGCAAAAACCCCGGCCGGAGCCGGGGTGTGCACCTATATAGATTAGAGAGCGGTGACCTGCTGGGCCTGTGGGCCCTTGGCGCCCTCGCCGATTTCGAACTCGACCTTCTGGTTCTCCTCGAGGGTGCGGAAGCCACTGCCCTGGATCTCGGAGTAGTGGACGAAGACGTCGGCGGAGCCGTCGTCGGGAGCGATGAAGCCGAAGCCCTTTTCTGCGTTAAACCACTTCACGATGCCTGTAGCCATTGGTGTGTTCCCTTTCAAAAGATGGATAAATGAAGCCGTCCACCAGGGCTGATGTCCTGGCGCCCGCGTAAACAATCCCTCGCGAGCACCGTTGAAGGCGCGCACAAAATTTGTTACTGCCAACCAGTGTGCCACAAACTGGCATACTTTGCTGTGTCATGAAGCAGGATTTTGGTTCTTTTGGGGGCGAGCTCGTTCGCGGGCTTCGCGAGCAGTTCCCCCACTCCACGATCACGCACGTGGAGGAGATTCCGGCGCGCCCGGCGGAGTACGGCGAGTGGCCCGAGTGGGTGCATCCGGCGCTGCGTCATGCGCTGGAGGAGCGCGGTGTGCAGCGGCTGTTTCGCCATCAGCAGCAGTGTGCCGAGGCGGCCTGGCGGGGTGAGGACGTTGTGGTGGCGACGGGGACGTCGTCAGGTAAGTCGTTGGGGTATCAGCTGCCGGTGCTGTCTGCGCTGGCGGCGGACGAGCGGGCGTGTGCGCTGTACATCACGCCGACGAAGGCGCTGGGGTCAGATCAGTTGCAGGCGACACTTGCCTTGACGAAGGATCTGCCTGGGATTACGCCGGCGCCGTATGACGGGGATACGCCGGTTGATGCGCGGCGCGCGATTCGGGATCAGTCGCGGTTTGTGTTCACGAATCCTGACATGCTGCACGCGAGCATCCTTGGTTCGCATGAGCGGTGGGCGCGCCTGTTGCGCCACCTGCGCTTCATCGTGGTGGATGAGTCGCACACCTACCGAGGGGTGTTCGGCGCCAATGTGTCTCTTGTTTTTCGACGCCTGCTTCGCCTCGCCCGCGCGTACGGTTCGGAGCCGACGTTGGTGTTTGCGTCGGCGACGTCGGCGGCCCCGGCGGAGCACGCGGAGCTGCTGTGCGGCAGGCCGGTTCGGGCGGTGGATGTGGATACGGCGCCGACGGGTGAGCGCACGGTGGTGTTGTGGGAGCCGGGTTTCATCGAGGGCGCGGAGGGAGAGCACGGTGCCCCGGTGAGGTACGCGGCGACGACGGAGGCGGCGTCGATAATGGGGTGGTTGGTGCGTGAGGGGGCGCGGACCTTGACGTTTGTGCGCTCGCGGCCGGCGGCGGAGATCGTGGCGATGCGCGCGCAGGAGGATTTGAGCGCTGCGGGGAGGCCGGATTTTGCTCAGCGAATCGCGGCGTATCGGGCGGGTTATCTGGCGGAGGACCGGCGTGCGCTGGAGCGCGCCCTGGACGAGGGCGAGATCCTGGGCATGGCCACGACGAACGCGCTCGAGCTAGGTATCGACGTCGGCGGGCTCGACGCCGTGGTGATGGCGGGCTACCCGGGTACGGTGGCATCGTTTCGGCAGCAGGCGGGCCGGGCGGGGCGCCGCGGGCAGGGCTCACTGGTGGTGCTCGTTGCCCGCGACGAGCCAATGGATGCGTTTTTGGTCCATCACCCCGAGGCACTGCTGGGCCGCCCGGTGGAGCGCAGCGTGTTCAACCCGTCGAACCCGTATATCCTGCGCGGCCACCTCTACCACGCAGCACTTGAGCGCCCGCTGACCTCGAAGGACGTCGACGACTTCGGCGCCCACGACGTGGTGGAGCAGATGTGCGAGGAGGGCCTGCTGCGCAAGCGTCCCCGCGGCTGGTTCCCGGCGCCCGACGCCGATGTGACCGTCTCTATCCGCGGCGGCGCAGGTGCCGAGGTGATGATCGTGGACGTCAGCGACGGCCGCCTCCTGGGCACCGTCGATGCCGCCCGCGCGCTCACCCAGGTCCACGAGGGTGCCGTGTATGTGCACCAGGGCGAACACTTCGTGGTGCAGGAGCTCAACCTGGACGACTACGTAGCGCTCGTGGAGCCCGCGCAGCCCGACTACACCACCCGCGCCCGTTCCACGACGGACATCCGCATCCTGGGCGAAACTCACGAGACCCGCCAGCTTGCGAAGGGCGTGTGGGTGGCCAGCGTGGACGTCGAGGTCACCGACCGCGTCACCGGCTACGTTGTCCGCCTGGCGGACGGCTCGGTCAGCGAACACATCCCACTGGACCTGCCCGCGCAACACCTGGAAACCCGCGCGGTCGCATACACGATCGACCCGCTGGTCCTGGACTCCCTGGGCATCAGCGCGGGCGAAGTGCCCGGCGCGCTACACGCGGCGGAGCACGCAGCAATCGGGCTGCTGCCCCTCATCGCGACGTGCGACCGCTGGGACATCGGCGGCGTATCGACGGCCCTCCACCAAGACACACTGCTGCCCACAGTATTCGTATACGACGGCCACCCCGGCGGCGCCGGCATGAGCGACGAAGGCTTCGCCCGCTTCCACACGTGGATCACCGCCACCTACGGCGCGGTGGAGTCCTGCCCGTGCGAGCACGGCTGCCCGTCCTGTATCCAGTCGCCAAAGTGCGGCAACGGGAACCAGCCACTGGACAAGCAGGCAGCGCTGAAGGTGTTGGCGCTCCTGAGTAAGGTGTCGTCCGTGGACGCGGAAAACCGGGAATTTGGTGCATAGATCGGGGAGCGAGTGACAAAGGACGCAATCCGGTCGGCCGAATCCGGCAAAAGCCCAGGTCGCAAAAAGTGGGTTGCGTCCTTTGTCACTCGGTTCTGCTGGGGTGACACCAAATCCCTTTGCGCAGGGGTCGCGACCTGGGGAAACGCCACGGCGCCATCCCGAAAAGCGGGATTTTGGTGCACACCTTGTTGCAGCACGCACCAAATCCCATCACAGCCCCTAGCGAACGGAAATGCTATCCTTTACCTCGAAAGCCCCGGAACGATCCCTGCACTACGAAAGTAGGAGTAAATCGCCGGGGTTATTGATTTTTCAGCTTAATCGTAGTCCTTTTGATTGATACACTGCGGGGCATGGATAAACGCACACTCCGCATGTGGATCCCAAACCAGCACGGCGCGTGGGCGATGGCGCTCACCCCCGCCATTGTGGGGACCCTTGGCGTCGCGTTCGGCACCGAGCGTTTCCCGGCCGCGATCGTGTGGTTGTTGATTGCGTGGTTTATTGGATATTGCGCGTTCTTCACGTTCGGCCAGGCGGCCCGGGCACGCACTGTGGAGCGTCGCCGCCAGTACATGCCGCCGGTACTCACCTACGGAGCGATCTCCCTGGTTGCGGTAGCGATCGTGGTCGTCCTCGACCCGTCGGTGCTCGAGTGGGCGTGGTGCTACGCTCCGCTGGTCTGGATCGCTGTGTGGGAAACACTGCAACGCAGGCCGCGCTCGCTGGCCAGTGGCACGGCGACGACGGTCGCCTCCGCGCTGTTGGTCGCGGTGATCGCGCACCTAGCCGGGTTGCCGACTGGCTGGTCCAGCCCGGCGATGGTGGCAACGACGTTTTTGGCGCTCTACTTCACCGGGACGGTGCCGCTGGTTAAGACGATGGTGCGTGACCGCGGCAGCAGCGCCATGTTGGCGTTCAGTATCGGCTACCACGTGGTGGCAATCGTGGTGATGGTCGTATATGCCCTCCTTGTTGGGTTCGGTTGGTGGATGGTCGCGGTACTGGTGTTGGCACTGGCCCGCGCGGTGTACTTCCCACTGAGCGCGCGTCGCGGAAAGCGGTGGACCGCCAAGGACATCGGCAAGGCGGAGGTCCTGCCGTGCGTCCTGGCGGCGCTCGCGGCGCTTGGAGTGCTGCTCACTGGTTAGAACGACGCATGACTAGCATGACGTTGCCCTCGTTTAGTTGAGTGCAGAGCAGAGTACCAGGACACCGTTCTCTTCTGTCCCGCACGGTTGTTAGAATGACGCC
>NZ_JBSZCG010000114.1:0-199019 GCF_054166365.1 Corynebacterium sp. UMB8791
ATGGCTTTCTTCGACGCATCCCGCATGATGTCCTTCGACCTCGAGACAACCTCTGTCAACCCGCGCACTGCACGCATTGTGACGTCCGCGCTTGTCACCATCGACGGCGCTCAGGCCAACGCACACGAGGCCCTCGCCAATCCCGGAGTTGAGATCCCCGCGGAGGCTGCCGCGGTCCATGGCATCACCACGGAGTACGCGCGGGAGCACGGCCGCCCGCACGATGAGGTCCTGCGAGAAACAGTCGACATGATTAAGCGCGGGTGGGACGACGGCCTTACCCTCATCGTCTTTAACGCACCGTACGACCTTTCTGTTCTTCGTCAGCTCACCGGCGATTTCACAGTAACTGGTCCCGTGTTCGACCCCCTCGTCATCGACAGGGCGAAAGATCGATACAGAAAAGGCAAGCGCAACCTCGGCGCGCTCTGTGAGCTGTACGGAGTGAAGCTCGACAACGCGCACGACGCCACGGCCGACGCGACAGCTGCGGCTCGCCTCGCATGGAAGCAAGTGCGCTCAACGTACCCTGAGCTCGCCCAAATGAACACGGATGATCTCATGGAGTTTCAGGCGGTCGAATACTATAAGCTCCAAACGGAGTTGCGGGAGTTCTTCGAGTCAAAGGGCCGTGACGTTTCCAATTTCACCACATCGTGGCCGATGATCGGGGATGCGAGCTAGCGCAACCCTTCCGCCATTTCGGCGGCTTCCCTATAGTTTTCAGCGGCATGCAGCAACGTGTCCGCGGGCCGAGCCCACACGTCGAAGCTGCATGCATCAGGATCAGTTTGGAGTTCGTCGAGTACGTTCCACACGTCACGCGGCTGCATCGGTGCGAGCGCGAAGCTGCTCCCTCGATCGAGCAATTGTGCAAAATGATCTTTTTCAGCCGTTGTTTGCAAGGTCGCAAGGTCGACGGTCTGCCATGGCACATCGATCATGACGGGCGCGTGCAGCAGGTACTCACCGAAGCTCGCGAGCCGTTCCTCGGGTTCCGGGTATGCTGAAATGCGCTCGGCGTCGGTTGCGCCGCGCAGGGTGCCATGCATCACTGCGCTAAGGCTGGGTTCGTCGATTTGCAGCACCGTCGGCGCTAAGCGACGCTCCACATCCTCTCGATGATCGTCAATAGCCTGTGCAAGCGCCTCGGTTACATCCCGCAGCGCGCCGGTGTCCGTGATCATTCGGTGGCCGTTGCTCATCTCGATTTCGGCAGCAAGCGTCCAAGGCCCGACTACCTGGACTTTGACCCTATCGAGCTTGCCTGCCCACAGAGACTCCAGCACGTCGAGGTCGCGGTCCATTTGGTCGCGCACCGCTCTATGTTGGGTGCCGACGCGCCACCCACGCGGGCCACGGTCGATGGGAATATCGAGCAACGCGGCCGTTCGCCCAATCAGATCACTGCCAATTCCACGCTCCGGCAACTGAGGGAGGTGAGGCAACGGTGACTCTGAAAGTACGACGTCCGCGGCAGCGACTAGGTCCGTGCCTGGCAACTCCCCAAGTCCAAAGGCCGTCATGGTTGCACGCTCGAAGTCCCGCAGATCGTACCGGACCCCAGGACAACATCGCCGAGGCCATCAGGATCAGGCAAGTACAACACAGCGGCCTGCCCCCGCGCGACGCCTTCCAGGGGCGTCTCGAGCTCGAGGTGCATACTGTCGCCCTCAACGCGCGCTCGGCAGGCCACGACCCCGCCGTGCGCGCGGATCTGGACGTTGGCCGCAAACTCTCCCTGCATCGCCGGGTGCAGTACTTTCAAGCGATCGGCGTCGATCTGCCATACCTTGAGCGCCTCGCGTGGACCGACAGTAACCGTGCCCGTGGTGGCGTCGACATCCGTGACGTAACGCGGCTTTCCGTCCTGTGCGGGCACGCGAAGGTTAAGTCCACGGCGCTGCCCGATGGTGTACTGGAATGCGCCGTCGTGTTCTTTGAGCTCGGTGCCGTCCTGATCGCGTACAATCCCGGGACGCATGCCAATCGATCTACCCAAAAACGCTTGGGTGTTGCCGTCAGGGATGAAGCAGATGTCGTAGGAGTCCGGCTTCTGCGCCGTAGAAAAACCGAATGCTGCCGCCTCCTCACGGATCTGAGGCTTTTCCGTGTCGCCGATCGGGAAGATGCACTTGTCGAGTTCGTCGCGGGTCAGCACCCCCAACACATACGACTGATCCTTCAACGGGTCGACAGAGCGCCGTAGGTTTCCGTCATCGTCGATAATCGCGTAATGCCCTGTCGCGATGGCGTCGAACCCAAGCGCGACAGCACGTTCAAGCAAGGCTGCAAACTTGATTTTCTCATTGCATCGCAGGCATGGATTCGGGGTCTCACCGTGTTCGTACGACCACACGAAATTATCAATAACCTCGGCCTTAAAGCGATCGGAGAAGTCCCACACGTAAAACGGGATACCGAGCTTGTCACATACGCGGCGAGCATCTGCAGAATCCTCAAGGGAGCAACATCCGCGCGCTGACTCTCTGGTGGCCTGCGGGTCCTGTGAGAGCGCCAGATGCACTCCCACAACGTCGTGGCCAGCTTGGACAAGGCGTGCTGCGGCCACCGAGCTGTCCACGCCTCCACTCATCGCCACTAAAACTCGCATGTGGCGGAAGTGTACCCGCGAGGAGAAGGAGAAGGAAAGCGCCCGGCGAATCATACCGTGGCATGACGACTGCCCCGAACAGGTCGGTTAGGTTGAAAGTATGCCACCCACGACTTCTCAATCACCGTTCCGTATGCGAGACGCGGGCATCGCACTTGCACTCGGCGTGGGTGCATTGCCTGGCGTTCTCAACGCTCCCGGTTCTTTGTGGGGAGTTGTGCCACTTCTTGTGTGGGCGCTTATCGCTCCGTTTGCTCGCTGGCAGTGGCCTACGATGACTGTGCTGACCGCATTTGCGTTGTTAGGCATGCACGCGTTCAGTCCCGAGCTCACCGTCGCCGTGATCGTCGTTGGAGTGTTCACGGCCTACGTCATCCGACGCAATGTACGCCCTGTACTCCGCGACGTCGCTGCCGCTACGCTCGTCGTCGGTGACCTTGTCGCGCTCTCCTTCGTCTCACCAGTGCTACGAAGCATGCCGTTTGTACAGCAGCTCCCCTACCTCGCGTGGAGCGCCACGCTGCTCGTCGCAGCTGGGCTCTTCGGAGAGCTGCGCAGACGAACCGAAGAAGCCGCGGTACGGGAGCTCGAACAAGCACTGCAGCAGCAGCGGATCGAACTCGAGCATGCCATGTCTGAGCAACGCGCCTTCCTCGCCCGCGAGATCCACGATGTTGTCACCCATTCGCTCACCGTGATCGTTGCCCAGGCGGATGGCGGACGCTACGGCGGGGACAGTGAGGAAGCGCTCCGGGTAATTGGAGAGGTCGGGCGGAAGTCACTGGGTCAAATGCGCGAAGTGGTCACGCTCCTCCGCTCACCCGAGTCTCGGTCAGTCGAGCCCTCGCCAGTTTCACTTGATTTCGATGAGCTGGTGCACACCAGTCAACTCGGTGGGCTTGATATCAAATACACAGTACGTGGCACCCCTCCAGAGCAGCTGCCACTTGCCACTTCCCTCGCAGCGAGGCGCGTAGTGCAGGAAGCACTTACGAACGCGCTAAAGCACGGCGACGGCACTGCTTTGCTCAATGTGGAATGGGGTGAAAGGCACGTGGTGATCCGTGTGACCAACAGGTTCACAGACACTGCGGCAAACGGCAGTCATGGCCACGGCTTGCGTGGGATGCGCGAGCGCGCCGCTCTGATTGGGGCGAAAGTGCAGGCGGGACCCGCTCCCAACAGCAACGGGCATATAGAGTGGGTCACCCAAGTGGAGATCCCTTACGCTCACCAACATTCCGACGGAAGCCAGCACCCGGGCACGATGGAGCGCGCATGAGCTCAATTCACATAGGCATCGTCGACGACCAGGTCCTCTTCCTCCACGGTATCCGGCGAGTGATCGACTCCCAGACGGATTTACAAGTAGTTTGGCTTGCTTCGAACGGAGCCGAGGCACTCGAGCAGCAAGCAACACACCCGGTAGACATAGTCTTGATGGACGTGCAAATGCCTATCCTCGACGGCATCACTTCGACAGCGGAATACGCCAAGCGTTTCCCAGACGTCAAGGTGGTCATCCTCACCACATTTGACGACGAAGACTATGTCGTCAACGCCCTGAAAGCCGGGGCGAGCGGTTTCTTGCTCAAGGACTCTCAACCCGAAGTACTGCTCGACGCCATCCGCACCGTCGCTGCCGGAGACGCCGTGGTCTCCCCGCGCGCCACCAAACGGATCATTGCTCGCTTTTCCAACCGCGCCCACCTAACCGCGCACGCCGACGTCGATGCCTCGCTCTCGGGCTCCGATCGCAGGGCACTTGGCGAACTCACCGCTCGCGAGCGCGAGGTGCTCATCGCAATTGGTCGTGGCTGGTCAAACTCAGAGATTTCTGACCGTATGTTCATCTCCATGCCGACAGTGAAGACACATGTTGGGCGCATCTTGTCCAAGACACAGTCGCGCGACCGCGTACACGCTGCGCTGTTCGCGTACCGCACGGGCCTTGTCAGCCGGTCTGACCTGCTCGACGAATAGGCATCATCATCCCCCTCGATCATCCCCCAGTATGACGCGGAAGATCGTACCCGGCTCCGATGTTTTCGTGGCAAAGCCTGCGAATAGTAGACACTATGAACTCACCAATCATTACTACACGGGGTCTGACCAAGACGTACGGTTCGCATACTGTCGTCGACAAGCTTGCCCTTGAAGTTCCCCAGGGCGCCGTACACGGGTTGCTTGGCCCGAACGGCTCCGGCAAATCAACCACGATGAAGATGCTGCTCGGCCTGGTCACCCCGACCGCGGGTGAAATTACCGTGTTGGGGCGGCCGATGACCCGTGCGACGCGTGGCAAGGTTCTCACCAGCATCGGTTCGCTCATCGAATCGCCAGCCGCATACCCGCACCTCACCGGCGCGGAAAACATGCAGATTGTGACACGCCTATTCAAGGCCGATCCGGCAAACGCAACACGAGCGGTACGACTTGTTCGCTTGGAGAAGCACATGGATAAGCAGGTCAAACACTATTCTCTCGGCATGAAGCAGCGCCTCGGCATCGCGTTCGCACTCGTACGCGACCCTCAGTTGCTCATCCTGGACGAACCGACCAATGGCCTCGACCCAGCGGGTATCGAGGAAATCCGCGAACTCATTATTAGCCTCGCGCGTGATGAAGGGCGCACAGTCCTCGTCTCCAGCCACCTGCTGTCTGAGATTGAAAAGATGGCCACCAGCTTCAGTATTATCAACCACGGCAAACTCGTCTTCCAAGGCTCGCAACAGCAGCTTTTCGACGCCCACCTGCCCGATGTCTACGTCCAAACCTCAGATGCAAGCACTGCCGCCAAGGTTCTACGAGAAAAGCAACCGCGCATAGTTTCCGGAGGCGTGGAATTGTCGGGACTTAGCGACGATGCCGTGGCTGATGTATGCGCACACCTTGTGCATCGTGGAGTTCCGATCCACCAGGTCTTGCGCAAACGCCGGAGCTTAGAGGAAATCTTTATCGGGATGACGGGACGCAAGGGACTCAGCGCATGAACCTCGAACTTCTGAAACTGCGTCGCACGCATATCATATGGCTGGGCGCGGCACTGTCCCTCGGCATCGTGTTGTTCGCTTCTATGAATCTGTTCGCTGCTGGACAAATCGACTCCTTCGTGACAGAACCGGCCGCAGCATGGTCTGGTCAGTTGGTAGCGGTTGCAATGTCACTCGCTTTCCTTACCCCTCTGCAGATGGCACTCGTCGCGAGTCGCGCAGTAGATAGCGAGCACGCTAGTGGCGGCTGGCTGCTCAACGCGGTTGCTGGCGTCCGAAAGGGCTCCCTGCTGCGCAGTAAGTTGCGAGTAGTGGCACCCCTCGTCGTCGTGCTCAAACTGCTGGAGTTCGGAGTATGTATCGCGCTACCGGTACTGCTCGGAGCACCACTACCGAGCACAAGCACTGCCACAGCTTGGGCCGTATACGGCGCCGCGGCGATGATTACCAGCCTGGCTATTGCAAGCGCCATGCTGTTGCTCGCAGCGCTCGCTGAATCACAAATCGGCGTGCACGCTCTCGGCGTGGTTGGAGGTTTCTTCGGCATCGCCTCGATGCTCTCCCCTGCATGGCTCGCCGTCATGAACCCCTTTGGCTACTTTGCTGTACTGCTTCCCTACACGTTCACGGACGAAGGCGTCGTCCCTACGCAGCCTGGATGGGCAGCATGGTGCATCTACATCGTTCTGCTTGCGACTGGGTTTGTGGCAGCCACGCGGTGGCTTAACAGGAAGGAGATCTAACCATGGACATGCTTTCCAACGAGTTTTCTAAACTTCGACGCACCCATGTCGCCGTAGTTCCCATCGCTATTCCTCTCATCTCCGTCGCTTTCGGTGCTGGCAACTACGCCGCCAACGCTGAGACACTAGATGCTGGGTGGGCCAGCTATTGGTCCCAAACGACGCTGTTTTACGGGTTGCTCTTCATGGTCGCGGGCATTTCGATTCTCGCTTCCGCAGCGTGGCGCATGGAACACCGCGGTGGAAATTGGAACACGCTGCTTACCTCGTCAAGGTCAGCAGCAAGCCTAGTTTCAGCAAAACTTGGTGTAATCGTCGCGATGACGGCACTTATGCAGTGCATCTTCATCTTCACCAGCATGATCGGCGGTTGGATCAGTGGCCTGTCAGGCATACCACCGCTGTCGTTGCTCGCGCCTGCGTTGCTCGCTGTGATTCCTGCGGTAGCGGTTGCCGCGTGGCAGAGTTTTGCGTCTATGGTGATTCGCAACTTCGCCATGCCGGTCGCAATCGGGGTGCTGTTGAGCATCGCTGCTTTCGGCACGATTGCTGCCGGGGCCACGGCAGCACAGTTTTTCCTTCCACCTGTCGGTGTATCCACGACGTTGTGGATGGGTGGTACCGCGGTCGCTGGCTCGGGTGCACTCGAGTGGGGTGCGATTTGCCGGGTCATCGCAAGCACCCTGTTGCTTACTGCCGCCGCGTGGCTTGCATCCGTCGTGTACCTGCGCCGTGTCGACGTGAAGGCGTAAGGTACTCTCACTGTCCATGGCAGCAAAGAGTGAATTCCACGAAATCGATACCGGCGTCGCGGAGGTGCTCCACGAGCCGGACGGCTCCATGGTTCTCCTCGTTAACGGGGTACCCAGCTCCCACATCGTCCCCGGCGACCCCGAAAGACTGGATTTCGAATACATGCGGTGGATCGCTGACTTTCTCAACGATCAACAGCCTGTCGACGCCCCCCGCTGGCCCAAACCACGCCTGACGCACTTGGGCGGGGCAGCCTGCACACTGCCCCGCTACTTCGCGTCCAAGTGGAAAGGCTCACGCAATACCGTCGTGGAAATCGACATGTCTCTTGCCGAACTCGCCCGCGAACTTTTCGATATCCCCCGCTCACCAATCGTAAAAATACGAGTAGGCGACGCCCGCGAAGTCACAGACAGCTTCAAGCCAAACACGCGCGACATCATCATCCGGGATGTCTTCTCCTCGGCGGTCACGCCCCGCAACCTGACCACAGTGGAATTCTTCGAGCAGGCGCGGAAATCACTGAGCCCGTCAGGAATGTACGTGGCAAACTGTGGCAGCCACGCAGATCTCAAAGAAGCGAAGGAAGAACTGGCTGGCATGCTCGAGGTCTGGCCTCATGTTGCCGCAATCGCGGACCCACCCATGCTGAAAGGTCGTCGCTACGGCAACATCGTCCTTATCGGCGCAAACACCCCAATCGAGGCGAGCCCTTCGTTGAATCGCGAGCTGCTCAAAGGCGCCGTGCCTGCACAGTTCAAAAATGAGAAATGGGCCCGTAGCCTTGCTACGAGCCCTCGCTACGACGCGCCTACCGACGTCTAGTGCGCAGCGTTATCCAACAGGATCAGCAGGTCACCAACCTGGTAATCACCAATCATCATGTTACGCAGGTCATCCACGGGCAGTTCGCCCTGAGAAGCCAGGCGCTGGACAAGGCCAGCGATGTTGTTCGCGTCCTTAATATCGAAGCCGAATTTCGCAGCCTCCGACGCAACCTGTGATGCACCCAGGGCACCGGCGGCCAACGCGAGGATTGCGACGACCAGCGCCGTGCTGTTCTGTTCCAGAACCTCAAGCTGATCGGAGTCCGGCACCTGGAACGTCTCAAGGACGCCACCTGCGGAACCGAGATTGCCAGCGGCGAAACCGCCGAACTGTGCACCGGTGCCGTTAAACAAGTTCATATCGACAGTCGCCGGAATACCAGCGACCCGGCCGGAGTCGCTGCGCTGCCAGAACGTCAACTTGTCCCAGCCACCGACCGGACGTGGCGGCTGGTTCTGGTATGCGGCAAGCCACAGCGGGTAGCTAGTAAACGCGTTGGTGTTGTTCATCCGCTCGTACCAGAAATAACGGTAGGTATAGAGCATCGGCCGCTTGCCCGATGCACGCTCCAACTCAGTGAGGAAGATCTGCGTCCACGCCGCGAGCTGTGTTGGACCAAGCCCCTCATCGACCTCAAGGTCAAGAACTGGTGGCAGCTGCTGCGCAGGGCCAGCGTTAATGACGTTTGCGAAGTGGCGAGCCTGCGCAATAGGGTCCATCCCCGGTCGCGCATAGTGATATGCACCGACCTTCAAACCTGCATCTGCAGCAGCTTTGACATCCTCTTCGTAAAACGAGTTCTTGTACGTCGTTCCCTCAGTCGCCTTGACGAACGCAAAGTGCTGCCCACCGACCGTTCCAGCCATCTTCCAGTTGATTGGCGCACCACCAGGGCGCTGGTGATCAGCCACATCAACGCCAGAGATCAGACCAGGGATCGATTGAGCATCCGCGTGGGAGCTCAACGATTGAGGTGCAAAAACAGTAAGCGCAAGGGCAAGCGTCGCGGCTACAAAAGCCGCGGTTGCAGAGCGAAGTCTAGGGGCTACATACATACGCGACACTCTAGCGCACACCAGTCACACTATTCACACGCGACACACACAAATCATCAGACGCTTCAGTACTATCTGCCTGTGCGTTGGCTGGGCACCACATTCCCACCGCATGCAGACACGACCAGCAAGTTCTCGTCACGACGGGCGGCAAAACCCGGATTCTGGTGCACCCCCTCATGCCACTCGAAAATAGTTCGTGCTGCCGGGGAACAATCCCACACCCCAGCCCGACACACAATAGAAAAACGGGGCCCTCGGCACCGGGAACACTCCCGGCACCACAGGCCCCACAGAACAACTAGCTAGAAGTGCAGACCACCAGCCATCGCAGCGGCAACACCACCACCAATTAACAGCAGCAGCACCACAATCGGAGCAACAATCGCCGCAATATTCGTCTCACCCTCCGCCTGGATACGATCCTTGCTTGCCGCATCCTGACGATCATCCTGCACACTCGTCGCTGGACGCTGCGCCGTCGTCAACTGCGAGGACTCATGCTTACCAGCCTTCGCCGTCGTCGGGGCAGTCTGTGTATTCTGCTGCGGTTTACGAGGCGCACCAGCCATCGCATCACCATCAACATCCGCATCCATGACCGCGGCAACATCAAACCGGCCAGCAAAGGCTTGGGAGCCATCCTCATTGACCACACGCACATCCAACGGCAACGACGACGTCTTAACCACACCAACACTGATTGGCAGCGCAACCGTCGCCTCGCCTTGGCCTGCAACCGTCACAGTCTGCTCAGCCTTCCCCGACGGGTAGACAACCTCAACACGCATCCGGGCCGCATCCAACCCAGGATTTGCAACCTTCAAGCTCACCGTATTCTCACCACGGTGAAGCTCAGGGGAACCTGCAACAGCAACCTTGACAGAACCCTGCGCATCTTCTGCCGCCTGCATCGCTTCCTGCTGCGCGGCAAGCGCTTTACCATCAACCTTCACATCGGCGGCACCGATGGTGGAGTTGTAATCCTTGCCGATCTTGCCGGTGTTGATCATCAGGTTGTCCCAGTCGGCTGGCACACGGTAGTCACCTTTGTAGCAGTCCATGCCTGGCTGGTTGCATACCTCTGGCAGTGGGCCACCAGAGACGGATTCTTCATCCGAGTAGTTAAAGTGGGTGAACTGGTAGAGGTAGTTCATCACCGAGTAGTAGTTCGGCAGGTAATCCGACTGCGGGACCTCGTTGGCGAACTTCATCGAACCATTATGATTCAACCCCAAGGTGTGGCCCAGCTCGTGCATGATCGTGTTACGCAACTGCTCATCGGTGCGCATACGCTCATGCTTGGCAACATAAAACGAGTTATCCGCAACCAAAGCCAAGCCGGTACCCCAGTGGCCACGCTGCATCTGATCACCAATGACACCAACCCGGAAGACTGCCGCACGCGCACCCAAAATGGTATCGATATTATCGACCAGCTTCATACCCGGGATGGTGCCCTCAAAGTAGTACGGGGCATACGGCTCAGTCTGCCCACCATGACGCGTCGGATAGTTTGCAATGTTGGTGTAGGTATCACCGGCATCGATGTGCAGGTTGACCCCGTACTGGTCGAAGCGATCCACCAGTTGCTGCAAAATATCGCGGTGTGGGCGGTAGCTTGCCACCGACATCTGCGCACACATGGCAGCATCCGCACCAGGTGTGTCGCAGCCAGCCTGCTGCCACTGCGAGTTCATCCAATTAAGCTGCAGGAACAAATCCGGTCGCTCAGGATCAGCACCCCACTGATCAAGCGGCATGACGGTACCGTCGCTTAAGGTGACGCCTTCGCGTTCCCACATATCCGGCAGACCGTCACCATCAGAATCAACAGCACTGTCCTGGGTTGTGACCTCCATGTGCATGGCAGCAGTCAACGTTGCACCAGCATCAATGCGCTCAAACCAACGACCACGCTGGAAGCTGGCCCCTGCTGGATCCACAAACCCAACCTCACCGGCAGCCGTGGTGCGCTGGAACGCATCGGCTACACCAGACGAGGTCGCATCATCAAAGGCCACCGCAGTCTCATAGCCAAGCTGGGCCGGGGCAACAACAAACTTCCCATCATCGTAGGAGCCGGAAAGGCCAACCTGGGAGTTAATCTGATTCGTCAGATCCGCCTGCACAAACGCTGAAGCATCCTTGTTGTTGGTCACCCGCACAATGACATCGACACGGTTGCCATCAAAGCGGTATTCACGCTCGACCGACACACCAGCGTCCTGGTCTTCACCGCGGTAGATGACCACCTGGGTGTTACCATCGCGGTAGGTATCCACGTCAAGGCCAGACTCTAAATCCACCAACGCACCATCGGCACGCAGGTCCACGTACAGTGAGGACTCCTGGCTGCCTGCAATGGAGCGGGCATCCGTAAACTTCAACGTCGAAATACGCCCCGGCTGTGTTACCGAGTTGTGAAAGACCGCACCCGGCCCGTCAGCGGTCACTGTGACCGACGAGTCAGCAACAGCCATCTCCGCGTGAGCAACCTGTGCACCATTAGCCGCAACGGCCAACACACACGCTGCTACGCATACCTTCCGCGCAATGCTGTTCATCATCGTTGTCACAATCCTTATACCTTCCATCACGCACCACCCAAGCGGTGGAACATGAAACCCTTCGTTGTTCTGACCCCAAGTTTATGCACCCGAACTATACATGGCTAATCAGCCCACAACGCCCCAACCAAACAGGCAAAAACACGCCTACAAAACCCGGATTGTTCAACACATCCAGCCCTACAACCTGCACACATAGCTTAAAAAACACTCAGAAACCATCGCAGCAAACCCAACATGTTCAACAAACCCACCGACACCTGTCGATGGGTGTTCAACAATCAACCCACCCGTATATTATGCGCTCTAGTGCAACAGTAGGTAAGAGAATACTTAACAAATCGGGATTACCAGGCACGACATGTGTCATTCGACACGTGTCGCCGATACTATTAATGCACAACCTTTTTATACTAAAAACCTTTCGTGGTCTGGTGTAGCCAAACTCAGGCCCTATGAATGCGTTAGGCAGACCTTTTCGCGATCGTTGAACAATTGGTACCCCCGTGTTTTACCCCCGTTGGGTTGGGTCGAAAGTATGAAAGGCCCGAACCAGCATGATGCTTGTACTGGTTCGGGCCCGGCAACCAACGCCAACACATCGACGTTAACTCGCCCACTATCGCGTGAGATCTACATGTTCCCCGCCGCTCGCGCCTTCGCAACTACATCAGCGATGTTCTGGACAAAGTAGTCGACGTCCTCACGTGTGTTCGTTCGCCCCAGCGAAATTCGTAGCGCGCCCAAGCCGAGCGCTTCCTCCACGCCCATCGCCTCAAGCACATGACTCATTCGGGTCACACCACTTGCGCATGTAGACCCAGTTGATACAGCGATGCCCAACGAGTCGAGCAGCATCAGCATCGCGTCCCCGTGGGCACCGCGGAACATGAAGTGGGCATGCCCCTCCACAGCTGGCTCCTGGGTTGTTACCACCACGTCCGGGACCTCACGCTGTACACCTGCCACGAGTGCATCGCGAAGTTCCTTCACGCGTTCGCGTTCACGATCCATCTCAGAGCATGCTTCCGCCAGTGCTACAGCTGTTGCAGCGGCAGAGGCCACGTCTACCGTCCCTGGTCGCAGTCCACGTTCCTGGCCGCCACCGTGAATCGATGCGGTCGGCGCCGGCGAGCGTTTCGCTAGCAGTAGGCCGGTTCCGCGTGGCCCACCAAACTTATGTGCGCTCGCTGCCAATGTGGTAGCACCGAGGTCGTGGAAGTGAACGGGGACCTTTCCAACGGCCTGCACAGCATCCACATGAACAGGAGTGTTCTGAAGCGCAGCTCTGCGAACAACCTCCTTCACTGGCTGGAGTGCGCCAGTCTCATTGTTTGCCCACATCACTGCGGCCACAGCTGCCGGAGTGTCAAGCGCCTCGAGGTCCGACAGGTGGCCGTCGTCGCCTACCGGGAGCCAATCCACGTGCTGTGCTCCTAGTGCCTTGACAGTCTCGAGCACTGCCGAGTGCTCAACCGGTGAACACACCACCCGGTCCCCTTGCTTGCCACGCATGGCTTCGTAGAGACCGCGGACCGCGATGTTGTCTGCCTCGGTGCCCGAGCCTGTGAAAATCACTTCAACCGGGTCCGCGCCAAGCAACTCCGCGACTTGTTCTCTTGCATCGGCAAGCACCGCGTTGGCTTGGCGTCCCGCTGCGTGTTGCGCACCGGGATTCAACGCACCTGCGTGTTCAACCCAGGCATCGATTGCTACCTGACGCATCGGAGTAGTTGCAGCGTGATCGAGATACTTCATGCGCACTACCCTACGCGCTGATGCTCCCTTGCCTCGCAAATGTATGCAGTCGGGCTGTTGCCTGTTCGCGCAATAAGTACCGCCATCTGTCGGTGCCCTTTCAGCTTCATCTTCTTCCGAAGCTGGTCCGGGTTGACGTCTACCCCGCGTACGAGGATCTCAAGCGCCCCCGCTTGATAGTTGGCCAGTGCTGCCTTAAGACGCTTGAACGGCACAGCCTCTAAGAAACGGAAGCCACTCGTTGCTGCGGGAAGCTCATCACCCGTAAGAAATGCAATGTGCGGGTCCACCATCCACAAGCTGTGCCGGTGCGCCCAGTGGCGAACTAGCCCGGCGCGGATGATCGCTCCGTCGGGCTCGATCATCCAAGTACCTGGTTCGGCGACAGTGGTGTCGTCAGGCTCGTCCGACCTCACTATCTCTCGCGAACCGTCCGCGCGCAGCACCACCGCTTCGCGAATGCCGGATCCGAAACCTTCTGTGTACAGGCAGGTTTCTTTGACGCCGCCATCGAGAGAGACGACGCTGACGAGCCCGCTCCACTCGCTGTAGTCGATTCCGGGTGCACACTTTACTGCGAGTTCTCTGCCACGATGTGCTTCCACGAGGTCTGGCAGGGGTGGTAGGAGTTTTGCTGGGTCGGTGATTCGTCGGCCGTTGGCGCGTCGTGCTGGGTCAGCCACGATGACATCGGCGCGGCTAATGGGTTGCAGTGCATCGGCTTGGCAGAGGAGCACGTTGGCGTCGGCAAGGTTTGCTTGAGCCATCGCAAGCCGTACGCGATCGAGATCGGAGCCTATCCAAGAGAGCTGTTGTTTTCTTATCGACGCCCCTTCGCTTCCCACTGAACAGGTCACGTCGTGGACCGTGGCTGCTCCGAAATCCTTGATCAGCTGCGCTCTGTATTCGGCAACGAGCTGTGGCGTTGCTTGTTGCGCGGCGTCGCTATCGGTAAGCCAATGTTCGGGCATCTTCCCACGGGCGCTGCGCTGCGCAGCGAGTAACTCCGAAACGACACGGGCATGATCGCCGAATTCCTTTTCCAGTACGGCTCTGTCGCGAATTAGCGTACTTGGAATGAGTTCGAGGTCCGGTCCAAGCGCCAGAATCTTTTGCAGGTTGTCCCGTAGGAACCCAACCTCGTCCAAAGTAAAACTCATTTGGGCGTCCCGATCCTATCTGTCGGGTGCTGGTGGAAAAACTCGTGGTAGCGCGGATCATCGGCGGGGTCTCCGATGATCGGGCGCATGTCGGCGTTGCGTGCAAGTTTGACCGCATCCTCGAAGGTGTCGCAGGAGCACAGCTGTTGGAGTTGCCCCCATGTTGATGGCACGAAGCGAACGAGCCCGGCGCGCCATCCTTCCATGAGTAGCTTCGGGGAGAACCAGTTTGCGTCGTCTGCCTCGCCGGTTTCCGCGTCTGGTTCTTGTCCGATGGGTGCTTTTGCGAGGAAGCTGAAGGTGTCGAACCAGTTACCTCGGTGCGAGCAACCTACCCAGCGTGCAAATGGGATGAGGAGGTCGCTGCAGACGTTGAGTTCATTGGCCTGCAGCATGTCCGTAAGCGAGATCTCGTGCGAGACGAGTTTGAGCCGTTGGTCGTGGAAAGGACGTGCGTCGCCGAGTAGGGTTCCTTCGTCGTCAACGGCGAGCAGTGTTCCGGTTTCTTCGAACAATTCGCGAACAGCGGCAAACAGCAGGGCATGTGCCTTGTATTTGGTGACGCCGAGCCTTCGTGCAACAGAGACTGCCGACTTGCCAATCCACAGGTCGCCGTCATTCCAGGCGCGGGGTGGGAAGTCGCGACTATCGACGCCACCTCCGGGAAAAACTGTCATGCCTGGGTAGTTTTTCATGCTCATGACTCGTTCTTGCATCCACACCTTGATTCCGTCGGGAGTGTCGCGGATAAGGATGACGGTGGCAGACAGGCGTGACCCGTTGAACCCACTGGTTTCCGTTGCGTCGACGGCGTCTGTTGCGTCGACAGAAAATGCGCCGGTTTTGCGGTACACGGTGCTCCACCTCCTCGCGTGGTGTTATGCGCGGTGCGCACCACTTCGTGCGCTTCGTGCACGGCGTGCATAGAACCGGCCGTCGTCGTGCTGCACTTCGATTGGCTGATGATACGCCTTAGAGACGTTTTCACTGGTCAATACGTCTTCGATAAGACCTTGGGCGATCACTGTTCCTTCGTCGAGCAGCAAGGCATGTGTAAAACCATATGGGATTTCTTCCAGATGGTGGGTGATCATCACCATAGCTGGCGCATCGGGGTCGAGTGCGAGGTCGCCGAGGTATGCGATGAGGTCCTCGCGTCCGCCGAGATCCATACCTGCCGCCGGTTCGTCCATGATGAGCAGTTCTGGGTCGATCATGACCGCGCGGGCGATGAGGACGCGCTTCTTTTCTCCATCTGAGAGCGTTCCCCACGTGCGGTCGATAAGGTGCATAGCCCCGACCTGTTCCAGGACTTCGAGTGCTTGCTCGTAGTCGACGTCCTCGTACTGCTCGCGCCAACGCCCGACGACCGCGTAGCCTGCGGAGACGACGACGTCGCCAACTTTTTCACTTGGCGGAATCATCGAAGCAATCGCTGAGGACGTCAATCCGATTGCCGCGCGAAGGTCACGCATATCTGTTTTACCGATGCGCTCTCCGAGTACGAATGCGACGCCGCGCGATGGGAACTCTTGGGCAGCCGCCATTCGGATCAGTGTGGTCTTGCCGGCGCCATTTGGGCCGACGATGACCCAACGTTCGTCGAGCTCCACCTGCCAGTCGATAGGGCCAACAAGCGTGTTGCCTCCGCGAATAAACTCGACTCCTCGGAAGTCGATAAGCAGATCTGGATCAGTGGTTGGTTCGTTCACGGCTACCATTCTGGCTTCTTTCTACTTCGGCGTCTTGGTGGATAGAAAAACAAGCGACTGAGTTCTCAGTGTAACCATATCGTTGTATGAGAATCGCCACGGATGAAAGCGAACCCTTATGTCGATATTTAACGCGAGAGTTAGCTAGTCTGAGAGAAGAAAGAGCACACCTATAGGTGTGTCCGACTTCCATCGGCCACATGTGAGGACAAAAACGACATGGTTGCACGCTTTGGTATCGACGACGTACGCCCTCAAGTTTCCGGGCGAACTCTTCCGGCAAAGGCGGTGGTAGGTGAGGTTGTGCCAGTCTCTGCCCTGGTGTGGAGAGAAGGCCACGACGCTATCGCTGCAAGCTTGGTTATTACGGATCCGAATGGAGAACAGTACTCCATTCACATGCAGCAAGAACCGTACCGCCCGGACTACACCCATGCGGTGTTTGTCCCCGATGCTCAGGGGCTGTGGCGCTACCGCGTTGATGCGTGGAGTGACGTCATGGCGACGTGGCGCAACGCCGTCACAAAGAAGCTGGAGGCCGGGCAGACTACCGAAGAAATGGCGAACGACATCGCCCACGGCATCCACCTTTTTGAAGCCGCAATTGCGCAGACTCCGGCCCCAGACCGCGAGGTGCTCGAACGGGCCGCTGCGGCGCTTGATAATCCCGCGCTGCCACTGGCTGAACGAATTCTCGCCGGCATTTCTGACGAAGTACTCGAAGTACTCAATGCTTTTCCGCTTCGGGAGCTCGTCACCCATGGGCCTATTTGCGATATCTACGTAGAACGACGCGATGCGCTGGTGAACTCGTGGTACGAGCTCTTCCCGCGTTCCACCGGCGGTTGGGACGATGAAGGCAACCCGGTTCACGGTACCTGGGCTACCACTGCGAAGGCGCTCGATCGCGTTGCTGCAATGGGCTTTGACACGGTCTACTTCCCTCCTATCCACCCAATCGGTGAGATCAACCGGAAGGGCAAAGACAACACACTTGTCGCCGAGGAGGGTGATGTCGGCTCCCCGTGGGCGATCGGTTCACGAGACGGTGGGCACGATGCCTTCCACCCGCAGCTCGGTGGTGAGAAAGAGTTTTGCGCGATGCTTGACCATGCGCACGAACTCGGATTGGAGGTAGCGCTGGATTTGGCCTTGCAGGCTGCGCCGGATCACCCTTGGGCGAGCGAGCACCCCGACTTCTTCACCATCTTGGAAGACGGCACGATTGCTTACGCCGAGAACCCGCCGAAGAAGTACCAGGATATCTACCCGATCAACTTCGATAACAACCCGGAGAAGGTCTACGAGGAGATTTACCGGGTTGTCATGTACTGGGTAGACCTGGGCATCCGAACGTTCCGTGTGGACAATCCGCACACGAAGCCGGTGAACTTCTGGCACTGGTTGATCACCCGCGTCCACGAGACGCACCCCGACGTCATCTTCTTGGCCGAAGCGTTTACCCGCCCACCAGTGATGTACGGGCTGTCGAAGGCAGGGTTCTCCCAGTCCTACACTCACTTCACCTGGAAAGTATCTAAGAGTGACCTCATCGACTTCGCTGAGCACATGGTCGACGTCGCGGATGTCTCGCGCCCGAACCTCTTCGTGAACACGCCTGACATCTTGCACACCTCGCTGCAGTACGGAGGTCCAGCCGCGTTCGCAATTCGCGCCACGCTTGCCGCCACAATGAGCCCATTGTGGGGCGTATATTCCGGCTTTGAGCTCTTCGAAGGCGAAGCCGTCGCAGAAGGTAGCGAAGAGTACAACCACTCCGAGAAGTATGAACTGCGCCCACGCGACTTCCAGACAGCCCTCGATAACGGGCAGTCTCTAGAGCCTTACATCACTTCGCTGAACCGCTTCCGCAAGGCGCAGCCTGCGCTGCAGCAGCTACGTCAAATTCGCTTCCATCACGTGGACAACGACCAGATCCTCGCGTACTCGAAGGTCGATGCGATCTCTGGCAACGCGGTCCTCGTCGTCGTTAATCTCGACCCTTGGAACGCGCAGGAAGGCACGCTGTACCTCGACGCGTCGGCAGTTGGTCTCGAATATGGTGCGCAGTTTGCCGTCCATGACTTGGTAACTGACGCGTACTACGACTGGGGATCAGAAAACTACGTGCGCCTCGCACCGGAAGTCAACGTCGCTCACATTCTCAAGCTGCCTGATGTTGCGCCACAGAAGAGAGAAGCGCTCGCTTTCCGGCAAATTTCAGATCACGACTACCGCCCATAACAACCGCGACCAAACAGACGCTAGAAAGATCATTATGTCTGCAAATTCAGTCAACCCAGCACTGCTGATCCCGGCTCACGACCGGCACCGCCTCCTCGAATGCAAGCACCACGCACCGCACGACTTCTACGGATGGCACGCGGCACCCGAGGGCTCCCTCATTCGCACCCGATTCCTCGGCGCAACGAACGTCGAGTTACTCATCCACGATGAGATCCGGCAAATGCAGTCCCTTGGCGACGATATTTGGGCGATCGGCTTGACCGACACCACTGCGCCCGACTATCGCTTCAAGGTGCACTACCCCGAGGGCGACCCGGTGACCGTCGCCGACGCATATCACTTCCTGCCTACACTCGGCACGCTCGACCTGCACCTGATTAGCGAAGGCCGCCACGAGCGTCTCTGGGAGGTGCTCGGCGCCAACGTCCGTACCTACGAGACGACGCTCGGCACCGTCACTGGTACCTCGTTCGCTGTATGGGCCCCGAACGCACAGGGCGTAGCCGTCGTCGGTGACTTCTGTGCATGGAACCCAAACCAGTACCCGATGCGCGTCCTCGGTTCGACTGGAGTGTGGGAGATCTTCATCCCGGGCATTGAGGCAGGCACCACGTACAAATTTGCAGTACAGACGTCCGACGGCCGTCGCATCGACAAGGCCGACCCTCTGGCGAAGCAAACGCTGACACCTCCAGAGACCGTCTCCGTGGTTGCCGCCCCTTCCGAGTTCAAGTGGACAGATGAGGATTGGGCGCAAAAGCGTAGCGAAGCAGACCCGACCAACTCCCCAATGAGCGTCTACGAGTGCCACGTCGGCTCATGGAAGAAGGGCGCAACCTTCCAGACGATGCGCGACGAGCTCGTACCGTACCTCGTGGAAAACGGCTTCACCCATGTCGAGTTCCTCCCGGTGGCCGAGCATCCATTCGGTGGCTCTTGGGGCTACCAGGTCACGGGGTACTACGCCCCAACCGCCCGTTGGGGGACTCCAGATGATTTCCGCGCACTCGTCAACGACCTACACGCAGCAGGCATCGGGGTCATCGTCGACTGGGTGCCAGCCCACTTCCCGAAGGATGACTGGGCACTCGCCCGCTTCGACGGCACTGCCCTCTACGAGCACCCCGACTGGCGCCGTGGCGAGCAAAAAGACTGGGGCACCTACGTGTTCGACTTCGGGCGCAACGAAGTTCGCAACTTCCTGGTCGCTAACGCCCTGTACTGGTGCGAAGAGTTCCACATCGATGGCCTCCGCGTCGACGCCGTCGCATCAATGCTCTACCTCGATTACTCCCGCCAGCCTGGCGAATGGCTCCCGAACCAGTTTGGTGGGCGCGAAAACTGGGACGCCGTCCAATTCCTGCAAGAGATGAACGCAACGGTTCACCGCAACCACCCAGGCATCGTGACCATCGCGGAGGAGTCTACTGCTTGGCCAGGCGTGACCGCTATGACGGAAAACGACGGCCTCGGTTTCTCCCTGAAGTGGAACATGGGCTGGATGAACGACACCCTCGAGTATTTCTCCCTCGACCCGATTCACCGCTCATACCACCACAATGAGATCACGTTCTCACTGGTCTACGCGTTTTCCGAGCAGTACGTCCTGCCGTTTAGCCACGACGAAGTAGTCCACGGCAAGGGCTCGCTTTGGCAGCGCATGCCTGGCGATGACTGGAACAAGGCCGCCGGCCTTCGCACGCTCTTCGGCTATATGTTCTCCCACCCAGGCAAGCAGCTCCTCTTCATGGGCTGTGACTGGGGCCAGACCACCGAGTGGGACGAAGCGAACTCAATCAACTGGGACAATATTTCTGACGGCTGGGGCCACGAGTACCACCGCGGTATCCAACAACTGGTTCGCGACCTCAACCGGGTGTACGTCGACACCCCTGCGTTGTACGCGCAGGACAATGTGCCTGCCGGATTCCAGTGGGTCAAGGGCGACGACTCACAGCACAACATCCTCGCCTACCTCCGGTGGGATACCGAGGGCAACCCTGTGCTGGCCGTCATCAACATGTCCGGAGCTTCCCAGCCAAATTACCGGATCGGCCTGCCGGTCGCCGGTGAGTGGGAGCTACTCATCAACACGGACGCAGGCGTCTACGGCGGTGCCAACAACGACCTGCCACACACTGTGCACAGCGACGATGTTCAGTGGGATCACTTCCCTCACTCGATCGAGCTGCACGTACCAGCAATGAGCGCACAGCTGTACAAGCTGAGCCGCTAGAACGCTAGAGCCCGGGCCTCAGGAGTTCCTGCAGGCCCGGGCTTTTGCATATCACGCTAGAACAGCGCACTCGCAAGCTTCGTACGAGCGGCGAGCACACGCGGGTCGCCGGCGTCGAAAAGCCCGAAGAGCTCGAGCAGTCGCTCCTTCGCCTCTGGAGACTGCTTGACCAAGCCCAACAGACGGTCGAATGCTCTCTCAGGCGCACCGGACACGAGCTCAGCATCAGCAGCCACCATCTGTTTCGCGACATCGTCAGGGTGCTCCGCAGCATCAGCAATAGGATCAACCGACAAGTTCGCAGGGTCAAGCCGCTTGACGACGGCCACCGTCGCCTTCGCCTGCGCAACCTCCTTGTTACCAGGCTCCTCGCTCAGCATCGCATCGTAGATAGCCGTAGCCTGATCGAAATCACCTGCCTGCATCGCACGAGCTGCCTCTTCCAAACGCGGGTCCTCTGCTGGGGCAGCATCCTCAACGGGCTCCTCGTCTAGGCCCTGCAACTGCCTGCCAACGTTGCTCACCAATGCCTCGAGCCAAGGCTTCAATTCTTCCTCCGACTGATCCCCCTCGAAGCTCGTCAGTGGGCGCCCAGCAGCGAGCGCGAGCGTGGTCGGAACAATCCGTACACCAAGCGCCTGCGCGATCTGCGGAGTGGCATCAGCATCAACGTATGCGTACGCGAATCCTCGCTGACCGGTAGCCAACTTGGTCAACGTCGCCCGTAGCGACTCGGAATCAGCTGAACGCGCACTACCGACATGAACGACAACCGGAATCTGCATTGAGCGCTGCAGTACTTTGGCTTCGAGATCCGCCTCGGAGACGGTAAACACAGGCACAAACCCCTCGCGCTGCATTTCTTCGCGCGCTTCCGCCTGCTTTGCTACCTGAGCTAAATCAACAGCTCCTGCCGTAAATTGTGGTCCTGTCACGTCCTAGTTCTCCTCGAGATGCTTGTTCAGGGACTCCATCTTCTGGTGGAGCATATCTGTAAACCCACGACGGATATCCGCTTTAATCACCAACGAAACGCGCGGAGAAACCTCCTCCACAGCCTGCGTCGCACGCTTAATGGTGTCCATCACCTCGTCCCACTCACCCTCGATGGTGGTGAACATGGCGGTCGTTTCGTTCGGCAGCCCCGATTCGCGAACCACCTTCACGGCGCGGGCCACAGCCTGCGACATTTCAGCGTTCGGTGTATCAGTGACGGCTGGTGCTACTGAAAATGCTGCAATCATGCCTCCTACCCTACCGCCTGGACCAACAATGTTTATGCCAGTGTCTCCGGTCATCCGCGCCGCGCCCCACTTCCTTTGGCCACGCAACTACGTGAGCTACGCCGGGCGGGATGTTCTGGTTACAGCCGGGGCACACATAGAACTTTCGGGCTGCGGCAGAGCCAATCTGGCGTACCTTGTAAGTCTCGCCCTGTGTCCACCCGGGCCCCTCCATTTCTTGGGTCCCAATGAAAGTAGAACCATCTCGTGGCAGCACGTAGCTCGGCTGGATATTTCGACGCCGATTTCTCCGCGGCACTGCTACATCGCTCCTCTAAAACAGGCGCAGCTCGTCTGATTCGATTCCACGCAGGTCGTCATAGTCCAGCACAATACAGCGAAAACCACGATCTTCCGCGAGCGTGCGGGCCTGAGGCTTAATCTCCTGCGCAGCGAACACACCCTGTACTGGACGAAGTACGCTATCGCGGTTAAGCAGTTCAACATACCTGCTGAGCTGCTCGACGCCGTCGATCCCTCCCCGGCGTTTCACCTCAACGGCAACTGTCTTGCCGTCTGCGTCCTTGGCGAGCAGATCGACTGGGCCAATCGCCGTCGGATACTCACGGCGGACGAGCGTAAACCCATCGCCGAGCGTAGAAATATGCTCAGCCAACAGCTCCTGTAGGTGCGCTTCCACCCCGTCCTTCACAAGACCTGGATCTTCACCGAGCTCCACGTTGGTATCAGACACGATCTCCTCGACCGTTATGCGAAGCTGTTCGCCTTTTGGGTTCTCCACGATCCACAACTCGTCCCCCGTGTCTTCCCCATCAATATCCACGACGGCTTGTTCACGTATCGTGCACGGCGGTGTCATCCAATTCAGTGGTTTATAAGCACGGTCGTCTGCGTGGATCGACACAGACCCGTCAGCTTTCATCAAAATAAGGCGAAGCGCAGACGGCAAATGCGCATCGAGACGACCAACATAATCTACTGAACAGCGAGCAATGACAAGACGCATGGATACTAGGCTACCGGTCGTGTCATTCTGTACGGAATTATCCCGCTAGTTGCGCTGATCGCGGCCGCGGTCACGCAGCGCACGCCGACGCAGCGCCTCGTAATCAACCTTTTCCTGCCGCTCATCAGGTGCAGACTCAATCCATGAAATCAACGCCATCTGCGCGCGCTTCTGGCCCGCGAATTCAATATCGCCATCGGCACCGTGCAGCAGTACGGCTTCCTTAATCCCTGGCATGAACGACTGCTCTTCTTGACTCAGCGCTCGCATTCCCTCGAAGCTGGTCTGGGTGCGCTCAATGCACATGTCGTACTGGAATGACAAGGACCGCAGTTTATAAAAACGGAGCTCCTCCGCGTGATAGATCAGCACACCGTGGCGCCAACCGTGGACCCCGGTGGCCGGGAGTTGTCGGAACAGGCCTATCGCGCCGGAGTTGCGGAACATTAAAAAGCGCCACACGCACACAGTAATAACAAAGAACACAAAGAACAATGCCACGTACAGTAAAACGATCACATTGCACCTCTGCTTCGTTCAAACCGACCTTGATGAAAGTATGCGCTTCATTTTAGCGACCTTCGCTGCCAGTGCAAGCAACGAAGAAACGGAAAGCCCCGCTGCTAAAACAGCGGGGCTTTACAAGGTTGAGCGTGGCGCTCTACCTTCCTCCTACGCGGTGACCGCGTTAGCGAGATTCACTGCGACGGACGGCAGCAAGCTCGGCCTCTGCACGAGACTTCGCGAGTGCGTCATCAATGTTCTGAAGCTCTGCCTGAGCTTCATCACGATTCACTTCGTGGGCGAAGATGGCGTAATCCGCAAGAATGGTCACTTTGTCACCTTGCACGGAAAGGAACCCACCCTGGACGGCGGCGACGATGCGCTCGCCGTCGATTGGGCGGATGGTCACGACACCATTGTCCTTGAGCTGACCAAGGATGGGTTCGTGGCCAGGCAGAATGCCGATCTCACCTTCGGTAGTCTGAGCAGTCACGATGCTTGCTGGACCCTTCCAGAGCAAACGGTCTACCGAGACTAATTGAGCGGTAAGTTCAGCCATTATTGCCTCCTAGCCCTGCAGCTTCTTGTAGGCAGCCTCAACGTCATCCAAGCCACCCAGGCCGTTGAATGCCTGCTCTGGGTATGCATCGAATTCACCGTTGCACAGCTTCTCGAAGGCATCGATGGTCTCCTCGAGAGGTACGTAGGAGCCCTCGTCGCCGGTGAACTTCTTAGCGACGAAGAAGTTCTGGCCCAGGAAGCGCTCGATCTTACGAGCACGCATAACCGTGACCTTATCCTCTTCGGAAAGCTCGTCCATACCGAGAATTGCGATGATGTCCTGCAGTTCCTTGTTCTTCTGCAGAATACCGATAACTCGCTGTGCAACCTCGTAGTGACGCTCGCCGACGATACCTGGCTCAAGGATGCGCGAGGTCGAGGTCAGCGGATCCACTGCTGGGTAGATACCCTTGGAAGCAATGGAACGCGAAAGCTCGGTCGTCGCGTCCAGGTGAGCGAAGGTCGTGGCCGGAGCCGGGTCGGTGTAGTCGTCAGCCGGAACATAAACTGCCTGCAGCGACGTAATCGAACGGCCCTTGGTCGAGGTAATGCGTTCCTGGAGAACACCCATCTCGTCTGCCAGCGTTGGCTGGTAGCCCACGGCCGATGGCATACGACCCAGCAGGGTCGAAACCTCAGAACCAGCCTGGGTGAAACGGAAGATGTTATCGATGAACAGGAGCACGTCCTGGTTCTGAACATCGCGGAAGTACTCCGCCATGGTCAGGCCGGACAGCGCGACACGCATACGAACCCCTGGCGGCTCATCCATCTGGCCGAAAACAAGGGCCGTATCTGGAAGAACGCCCATGTCCTCCATCTCGAGGAAGAGGTCCGTACCCTCACGGGTACGTTCGCCGACGCCGGCGAACACGGAGGTACCGGAGAACTCGCGTGCAATACGCGTAATCATCTCCTGGATGAGAACTGTCTTACCGACACCAGCACCACCGAAGAGGCCAATCTTGCCACCCTTCACGTAAGGGGTAAGCAGGTCGATGACCTTAATGCCGGTCTCAAGGATCTCGGTCTTACCTTCCAAGTCCTTGAACGCTGGTGGCTCGCGGTGGATGCCCCAACGCTCACCACCGACGCCGACCGATGGGTCGTCCAAGCACTGACCAAGCGCGTTAAACACGTGGCCCTTGACCTGGTCGCCAACCGGAACGGAGATCGGATTGCCGGAG
Source organism: Corynebacterium sp. UMB8791 (assembly GCF_054166365.1). Taxonomy (NCBI): domain Bacteria; kingdom Bacillati; phylum Actinomycetota; class Actinomycetes; order Mycobacteriales; family Corynebacteriaceae; genus Corynebacterium; species Corynebacterium sp. UMB8791. The sequence goes on from NZ_JBSZCG010000114.1 coordinate 25,172, forward strand.
TCGCGTACCTGTGCGCCACGGACCAGACCGTCGGTTGGTGCCATGGCGATCGTGCGGACGAGGCTGTCACCCAAGAACTGGGCTACCTCAAGCACGATGGTGCGGGACATTTCGCCGAGGTCGATGTCAACCTCAAGCGCGTTGTACAAAGCGGGCAGCTCGCCACGCGGGAACTCCACGTCGACGACTGCGCCGATGACGCGCACGACGCGGCCATTCTCAGACCCTGCCGGGTTCTGAGCGAAATCGGACTCATTCTGAGCCTGACCCGTTGGCTCCTCGCCGAGCTCGTCGTAAGAGTGAGCAGTAGTCATGATTTAGTCACTTTCTCCACTACCAGACAGCGCGCCAGCGCCGCCGATAATCTCGGTGATTTCCTGGGTAATTTTTGCCTGACGGGCTTGGTTAGCCTCACGGGACAAGTTGTTCGCCAATTCGGTCGCATTGTCCGTAGCGTTCTTCATCGCCGTACGACGTGAAGCGGACTCCGCTGCAGATGCCTCCAAGAAAATCGAGTACAGCGAGCGAGAAACATACGCCGGAAGCAGTTCGTCCATCAGCGTATCCGCATCAGGTTCGAAATCCATGTCCGGTTGCACATCCCCGCTTGTGGTGAGCATGTCTTCCTGCTCGTACTCGTAATCCTCAAGCACCGGCTCAATTGGGAGCAACTGGTGCACCCTGGCTTCTTGTGTCAACATCGACACAAATTCTGTGTACACCACGTGTACCTGGTCGAAGCCACGAACCTCCTGCCCCTCAGGGCCGTGCAGGCCCTCGCGCCACTTAGCGGTCCCTTCAGAGCTCGCCATGAAGCCGTCGATCAGGTGGCGACGAACGTCGTGGGTCGCTTCCCACGAAGGCTTCTGGGACCAACCGGTCCAAGAGCCTTCGACCTCCATATCGCGGAAACGGTAGTGGGTCACGCCCTTACCGCCCGTGATGTAGCGGACGACTTCGTAGCCAGCTTCCTCAAGCATGCGCTCGAGCTCTGCTGCCTTCTTCAACACGTTGTGGTTATACCCGCCGGCCATACCGCGGTCTGATGTGACCACGAGGACTGCTGCGACTCGACCATTCTCACGCTCACGGAGCATGGGGTGATCGAGGGAGCTCGCAGCTGCGAGGCGTTCCATGACGTCTTTCAACTCGTCGGCATACGGCTTTGCCGCTTCGACGCGCTGCTGTGCCTTGGTGATCTGCGAAGTCGCGATCAGCTCCTGGGCTTTAGTGATTTTCTTCGTGGAGTTTACAGACCTAATACGGTCACGTAGTTCGCGAAGTGTTGCCATGGTTTACTCTCCTCCCTTCCTATATGTAGACGTTTACGTCTTGTTCCAAGAACTACTTCTTGGAACGGCCGACGTTAAGGGTATTTTTCTTGACCTCACGCTTGTCCAGCGGATCCGCCTCTGGCTCGCGCACGATGTGCTCACCGGTGGAGGACTGGAACGAGCGAGCGAAGTCATCATTGACGCGCAGCAGCGTCTGCTTGCTCGTATCGTCGAGCGCAGCGCCACCGGAGATCTGTTCGTAGACTTCCGGAGCGACGGAGCGAATGTGCTCCTGCAGCTCGAACTCGTAGCGACGCACGTCTTCGACGGGAACGACGTCAAAGGCGCCTTCGTTTGCAAGCCAGATAGATACGATCTGGAACTCAACAGGCTGCGGAGCGTTCTCCGACTGCTTGAGGAGCTCTACGAGACGCTGACCGCGCTCGAGCTGGCGCTTCGAAGCTGCATCGAGGTCGGACGCGAACGCAGCGAACGCTTCCAGGTCACGGTATGCAGCAAGGTCGAGACGCAGGTTACCTGCAACCTTCTTCATACCCTTAGTCTGCGCAGCGCCACCGACACGGGACACGGAGATACCCACGTCAATAGCTGGGCGAACACCCTGGTTGAAGAGGTCGGACTGGAGGAAGACCTGGCCGTCTGTAATCGAGATGACGTTGGTAGGAATGAACGCACCCACGTCGTTAGCCTTCGTCTCGATGATCGGCAGTGCGGTCAACGAGCCTGCACCCAGCTCATCGTTGAGCTTCGCAGCACGCTCCAGCAGACGAGAGTGCAGGTAGAACACGTCACCTGGGTATGCCTCGCGGCCTGGTGGACGACGCAGCAGCAACGAGATGGCACGGTATGCCTCTGCCTGCTTGGTCAGGTCATCGTAAATCACCAGCACGTGCTTGCCCTGGTACATCCAGTGCTGGCCCAGCGCTGCACCAGAGAATGGTGCGAGCCACTTGAAGCCTGCGGAGTCGGATGCAGGTGCAGCCACAATCGTGGTGTACTCAAGCGCGCCGTGCTGCTCGAGGGTTGCACGAACGCCGGCAATCGTGGAGCCCTTCTGGCCCACCGCGACGTAGATGCAACGAACCTGCTTCGACGGGTCACCGGTTTCCCAGAAGTGCTTCTGGTTCAGGATGGTGTCGATGCAGACTGCGGTCTTACCAGTCTTACGGTCACCAATGATGAGCTGACGCTGACCACGACCAATTGGGGTCATGGCGTCAATAGCCTTGATACCAGTCTGCATTGGCTCCTCAACCGGCTGGCGGTCGAGAACGCCTGCAGCCTGCAGCTCAAGCGCGCGCTCTTCGTTGGATTCAATCGGGCCCAAGCCGTCAATCGGCTGGCCCAATGGGTTAATAACACGGCCGAGGAACTCTTCCCCGACCGGGATGGACAGAACTTCGCCTGTCCGCTTTACTTGGTCGCCCTCGGTGAGGGTCTCGAAATTACCCAGAACCACGACACCGATCGAATCGGTCTCAAGGTTCTGTGCGACGCCAATGACGCCGTTCGGAAACTCGAGCAGCTCATTCGTCATGCATCCTGGCAGCCCGGAAACCTGGGCAATACCATCTGCAGCCGAAGTCACCACGCCGACCTCCTCACGGGAGGCCTCCGCGGAGTAGCTCGAGGTGTAGTTCGCTATCGCGCTACGGATCTCATCGGAGGAGATCGTCAGCTCCGCCATGTTCTTCCTGCTCTCGGTAGTTTGTTCCAGCATTATCTCTTACTAAAGGGTCGCGTTGGCGAGAAGGTCGGTGCGCATGCGGTTCAACTTACCGCGCGTCGACCCGTCAATCAGTTCATCGCCGACTCGGATGGTCAGTCCACCGAGGAGGCTGGGGTCAACCTCAGAATGGATCGCCATCTCACGACCGTAAATGTTCTCAAGTTTCTGTGCCAGTGCATCGCGCTGCGCATCAGAGAGCGCCTGTGCGGTGACCACACGTGCCACGGCCTTCCCACGCAACGCGGCGACGTCAGCTGCCAGAGCAGCGAGATCGTCTACCGGGTGGTGTTCTGGACGGCCAATGACCTGCAAAGCTAGCGCTTCAGTAACCGTGGTGACCTTGCCGTAAATGACATTCGCAAGCAGACCGCGCTTCTGTGCGGCTGTAGCGGTTCGGTCGGAGAGAAGCTGAGTAAGCTTCCGCTCCTTCTCAAGCAAGGTGGAGAGTTGGTACAGCTCGTTTTCGACCTGCTCCAACTGCCCTTGAGCCTCCGCGCCCTTCATCAGCGCGCGTCGACCTAGGTTGATCAGGCCTGCGCGGAACTCGCGCGGGTTTGACCACTCCTCGGAAGCTGCTGCAGCAAGGATCTGTGCCGTAGGCTCTGCCACCTTGGCACCGAAAACATCGTTGATGATCCCGCGACGCTGCGCGGCATCAAGCGAGTTATCAGCGACAGCGATGCGCAGTGCACGCTCGGCGTCCAGCTGATCCACGGTCAGGAACAATTCCGTACCGAGCTGCAATGCAACAGCAACGGTGTCCCCTGCCCCTTGAATCAGCTGATCAAGCTGCTCAGAAACTTTTGTTTGTGCTTCGCGACTAGCTGCCTTCATTTCGCCTACTTCCTCGTAGAAACGTTGTCGAGTTCGGCGAGGAAAGCATCAATCGTGTTCGAGCGGCGGGTATCATCCGAAAGCTCGGTACCCAGCAGACGCTCTGCCAGACTGATGGAGTTCTGACCCATCTCGTTGCGCAGTTCAGCGACGACCTGCTCGCGGGAAGCCAGAAGCTGCTTTTCGCCTGCTTCAACAATTCGACGAGACTCTTCCTCAGCGCGCTCACGAAGTTCTGCCTGAATCTCCTTGCCCTTTGCCCGGGCAGCTTCACGGATCTCAGCAGCTTCGGCACGTGCCTCAGCGAGTTCAGCGTTGTTCTTTTCTAGAGCAGCCTTAGCCTCGGCCTGGGCAACCTGAGCACGCTCAATGCCGCCCTTGATTCGGTCTTCGCGCTCCGCCAGTACTTCCTGGAACTTCGGAAGGACAAACTTCCAGAAGAGCAAGAACACGATGACGAAGACAACGGTCGACCAAACCACGTCGTACATGGCAGGCAGGAGAATGGACGGCTCCGTCTCAAGCGGAAGCTTCTCTCCCTCTGCCAACACGAAAATATCGTTGACGTTAGTCATTGGTTGCTCCTGATCTAAAAAGTGTACGTGGAATTCGTGAGTTCTTTTTAGAACAGGAAGCCTGCAACGAGGCCAATCAGGGCAAGTGCCTCAACGAAGGCGATACCCAGGAACATGGTGGTACGCAGCTGGCCGGCCATCTCTGGCTGACGTGCCATACCCTCAACGGTCTTACCGACCAGCATGCCGATGCCGATACCAGGGCCGATGGTAGCGAGGCCGTAGCCGATGGTGCCGAGACCGGTGTATTCGGTAGCGGCTGCTGCCTGAGCAAGAATGATGTCGTTCATGTGAAAGTCGTTCCCTTTCTTGGTGTTTGCTTGCAACGCTTCCTGCAAACAAACGAGTGACAATTTGTATGGGGTTTATTCAGTTTGACCAGTAGGTTGCGCTTTGTTAGTGCGCGTCTGCATGCAGCGACAGTTCGATGTACACCGCAGTCAACAGAGCGAAGATGTACGCCTGCAGGAAGATAATGATTAACTCATACAGGGTGAACAGCAACGCCGCGATCAGGGTCAGCCCTGACACACTCGTCCAGGCCGAGATCTGCCAGAAGAAGAAGTTCGTAGCAGAGTACAGCAGAACGAGAATGATGTGGCCAGCCAGGAAGTTCGCCATAAGACGAAGTGCCAGCGTGACCGGACGCAGAATGAACGTCGAGAAGAACTCGATCGGCACAACAAGGAAGTGCAGAGCGAACGGCAACCCAGGAATCACGGTCGAGTGCTTGAAGAAGGCAACGCCGTAGCGCTGCACGCCCGCGTAGATCATCGCAATGTAGGCGACAACGGCCAACACAATCGGCATACCGATACGTGCGTTTGGCGAGATGTTGAGGCCAGGGATGATCGTGGCGACATTCATGAACAGGATCGTGAAGAAGATTGTCGCGATTACCGGCAAGAAGCGCCGGCCCTCTTTCTTCCCCAGCGTGTCTTCGGCGATGTGGATGCGGACGAAATCCACGCCCAACTCACCGATATTCTGCAGACCCTTAGGAACCAGTTTTGGCTTCCTAAAAGCAATAACAAAGAGGACCACCAGTACTGCCGCCATGAACAGGCGAACCAGCATGATACGGTCCAGCGCGAACCAGCCATTGGCGAAATCTTCACCAATAAACTGGTCGAACGTGTGCCCCGGGAAAAATTCTGGACCCAATTGGGGTGCGTGGAATGTACCCTTCATGGCCAAAGTTGTAACGCTCAGCGTTCTCTCCCGTTCTCGGGCCGCACTTAACGTGCGGTGCGATGGACGTCTCCAACAAGCTGTCTCCGTGGCGGACTCCGTCGCACATCTTCTACCACGGGACAGGGGATGTATTTTCGTGCTTCTTCCAGCGAAAAATAAGGAAGCAGCAGACCTTAACTAACCCGCCCGATACTTTAACAGGTCACAGCGTATTTTCACGCTTTAGGGGGTCTTCCAAAGCTTCTTCTGAGCATTTTTCGGTTACACGCCATTAAAATATGGCTGGTACTGGCGTTTTCACCTAAAATGTTACTTCCCCCACACCCGTTCCAAAAAGGGGTAGACACCCACAAATTCGGTAGTAATTCCCCTACATTCCGACATAGAAAAGCGTTGCCACCCCAAGGCGAGGGGGTAGCAACGCAAATGTCTGTACGCCTTAAGGCTTCTGAATATATGCCGTTCGTACGCTCAGTACCCCCATAGCTTCGGCGCCTAACGCAACAACAAGTGCCGCGATCGTAGTTACACCGAATGCTGTCGAGTCGTAAAACGTTGCGTTCCGAAGCCCGAGCAAGATAAGCACGATGACGACCATCTTGATGAGCCAACCCCCGAGGACGACAGCCATCGTGGTTGTAGGGGTGGAATTAGACGTCGCAAGAACACTGATAGCGGTCAACAGCACAAAGCCACCACCAATACCGACCCCCATCAATACAGCCCAAAGACCTGGCGCGCCGCTCACGGCTCCCCATGCCATCAGCGAGATGATAAGCAGCGCCAGCAATGCCAACGTTCCAAAGCGCAGTGCACGCAGCAGCGGCCGCCGTTGGTTCTCATACTGCTCAGTGTCTGACACTTCCAGGTTCGGCGTCACAGGGTTCTTTGGAGTATCCACGATTGGACATCCTACACAGATACAGGGCCAATCTTGCCTTTCAGCCATGGAATGAGCGTCGCAACAAAGGCCACCACCAACGAAAGGACGGTAAAAGCTACAGCAAATCGGGTGGGGACGATCGAAAAGCTCACCGCACCGAGGGCTACTGCAGAAATCCACATATAGAGGACCAAAACAGTGCGTCTGTGTGTATGCCCGAGGCGAAGCAGTCGGTGGTGAATATGTCCGGCGTCTGCCTCCCACGGTCGCTGTCCACGAATCACCCGTCGAATAACCGCCCAAATCAGGTCAAGCAACGGCAAGGCAATTGCAGCAAGCACAACGATGATTGGGCTCACTAATGCCACCATGTCCGCAGCCCCATAGAGTGACATGTTGATCTTGCCCGACGCTGACGTCGACGCGGCTGCCAGCAGCAATCCAATAAGCATCGCGCCTGAGTCCCCCATGAAAATTCGGGCAGGCTCGAAATTATGCGGCAAGAACCCGGCACAAATTCCGACGAGAATCGAGCAAATGATCGCCGGCGGGTAGGCCGAAACAGCACCACCCTGGTCGTGGAGCACAGTGAGGGAGAAGAGAAGGATAGCTCCCCCGGCGATCATCCCCAGGCCAGCAGCGAGTCCGTCAATGCCATCAACAAAGTTCACAGCGTTGATAATCAACACAGTGAAGAACGCGGACAACAACATACCCTGCACTTGATCGAGGATTAGCGTGGTCCCCTCCCCAAACGGGACGTAAAAGACGGTAAAGACCAGTCCAAGAAAGCTCATGAGGCCAGCTACCAAGAGTTGTCCGCACAGCTTTACGACGGCCCCAAGCTCGTAGAGGTCGTCGATAATTCCAAGAATCACGATGCCGCTCGCACCAGCGAAGACTGCCGTCATCTCGGGCGTCACCGGTGCGAACCCACGTGTGAGCGCCGGGAGCTGCTGCGCAAGAAAAAGGGCGCACACGAGCCCTGTAAACATGGCAAGGCCACCGACAGAAGGCGTCGGCTGGGTATGCACATCGCGTTTGCGGATCTCTGCCACCCTGCCCGTCCGAACGAGCGCTGTGCGCACCACGCCTGTGAGCAGGTAGGTGATCGCTGCGGCAACAAGCAGAACCAAGCCCAATTCACGCAGCGGGACTCCGGCGCCGCCCATCTACTTCCTCCGCAACTGCTCTGGGTCAAGTTTTAGGACTTGAGCAATGCGTTCCGTGCTGATAGCTCCCTCTCGCAGGATGACTGGGCTAGGGCCAGAAATATCGATAATCGTTGACGGGGTGCCAACTTCGGCGGGCCCACCCTCGAGATACACGCCGACTGCCTCCCCGAACTGCTGGCGTGCAGCAGCCGCGTTGAGCGCTGGTGGATTGCCCGTCAGGTTCGCCGACGAGACCGCCATCGGGCCAGTTCGCTGCAGAAGTTCAAGCGCCAGGGGTTGATTCGGCATCCGCAACAACACGGTGCCACGAGTATCGCCGAGATTCCAGGGAAGGCTCGGGGCTTCCGGAACGACGATTGAAAGCCCTCCCGGCCAAAACGCTTCAACGAGAGTTTTAGCGGTGTCCGTGAACTCCCGCACCAGCCCCTGGATAGTAGTCCAAGACCCTACCAACACTGGCACTGGCATATCGGGGCCCCGCCGCTTCGTTGCCAGCAGTGTCGCCACCGCCTGGTTATTAAATGCGTCGGCGCCGATGCCGTAGACGGTGTCAGTAGGAAGGACGATGCAACGCCCCTCTTTCACTGCGGCTTCTGCTGCCTGCAGTCCTTGTTCGCGTTCTTCTGGTTCGAGGCACTGGAAAACCCTACTCGCCATAATGCTCCTCGTCTCCTTTGTTCAGTACCGGACTAGCTTACTCGCTCCGCTTCCGGGCACAGACAAAGCGTTGCTTTCCGGTGAGGTCCGCTAACCGCTCCACTCGTTCGAACGTGCCGGATGCTGTAACGGCGTCGACAGTCAGGTCAGAAGTTGCGTCATCATGTTCAACTGCAAATACTCCGCCCGGTTTCAGCAGCGCCGCAGCCACCGGCACCAGGCCACGTATCGCATCCATACCGTCGTCTCCGGAAAAGACTGCCTCTGGTGGGTCTACGTAGACCTCTGGGTCCAGACCGTCGGTATTGGGAACGTACGGCGGGTTGCTTACCACCATGTCTACGGTGCCATGCAGCGTAGACAACAAGTTGTGATCAGTCATGTCCCCTTCGACGATCCGGACGTTCAAGCCGAGTTCATCGCGATTTCGTTGGGCATACTCGCGAGCAGCTTCGGACCGCTCCACCGCGATCACCTCGGCGCACGGTGCCGCATGCGCGATGTAGAGCGCGAGCGCACCCGAACCAGTGCCCAGATCCACGACAGTGGGCGCCTGCGAAGTGGCGGACTGCTGCAATGTCTTCACTGCCCAATCGGCTAGGACCTCGGTCTCCGGCCGCGGGATAAACACACCCGGTCCGACACGCAGCGTCAAAGGCCCAAACGGCGCGGCTCCAACAATGTGCTGGAGTGGTTCGCGCGACGCCCGGCGTTGAACCGCTGCTTCAAACGCTGTTTCAAACTCCTGGTCAACGTCGAGGAACAGTACGTTCATCGGGGTGTCGTCGAGAAGCCAGGCAGCGATCAACCTCGCGTCGACTGCTGGCGTGGCAACGCCCGCGGCCGCAAGCATCTGCGCGCCACGGGCGATGACCTGTTGAGCGGGTTGTTTACTCGGCTTCAAGTCGTTCCTGCCGCTCGTGTGTCTGCAACGCCGTAATCAGATCGTCCATGTTGCCATCGAGCACCGTGTCAAGGTTGTTCGCCTTGTAGTTGATGCGGTGATCCGAAATACGGTTTTCGGGCCAGTTATAGGTCCGAATGCGCTCGGAGCGGTCCATAGTCCGCACCTGGGAAGCGCGTCCCTCGGCGGCTTCGGCCTCGGCCTTCTCGCGCTCGAGCTGGTCAAGGCGAGCTTGCAACACCTGCATTGCGCGTGCGCGGTTCTGAATCTGCGAGCGCTCGTTCTGACAGGTCACCACGATATTCGTCGGCAGGTGGGTAATACGCACGGCGGAGTCAGTGGTGTTCACACCCTGGCCGCCCTTGCCGGAGGATCGGTAGACATCAACGCGAATGTCTTTCTCATCAATATTTACCGACGCCACTTCGTCCGGCTCCGGGAACACATATACACCCGCGGCCGACGTCTGAATGCGGCCCTGCGACTCAGTGACTGGCACACGTTGCACGCGGTGCACGCCACCCTCAAATTTCAGCTTGGACCATGCACCGTCACGTGACGGCGTCTTCGCCTTCACCGCGACGGTCATATCCTTTACGCCGCCAAGGTCCGACTCAGACAAGTCGAGTACTTCCCAGGTCAAGCCGTGCTTCTCGCAATACTTTTGGTACATGCGGGCGAGGTCACCAGCAAAGAGGGCCGCCTCTTCACCGCCAGCACCGGCCTTGAGCTCCATGATGATGTCATCACCATCGTGCTCGTCGCGAGGTGCGAGCAGGTCCGCGAGTTCCTCCTCAAGCGCGACGATCTCTTTCGCAAGGCGTTCAGCTTCTTCGGCGAACTCTTTGTCTTCGTACGCCATCTCAGCCGCAGCTTCGTGATCTTCCCTCGCCTGGTTCAGCGCGTCGTTGACCTTGATGATCGGCTGCAGTTCGGCGTAGCGCTTTGAAAGCTTCCGGAATTTATCCTGGTCGCCCGCAATATCTGGGTCGCCCATCTGGGCCTGAATGCCCTCGTATTCGGCGACGTAGTCGTCGACGAGCGAAACTTCGCCAGCCATTAGATGTACTCCTCTGCGTCTTGATCAGCCACCATTGGTGCCGAGTTGGCAACGCCCATCAAGAACTCGCCGTTGCTCTTCGTCTTCTTCAACTGCTTGATCAGCATGTCGATGGACTGCTGCGGGTCAAGTGCCGACAGGATTCGACGCAACTTGTGCATCACGCGCGCTTCATCCGGCCCCATAAGCAGGTCATCCTTGCGGGTACCAGACGGGTTGACGTCGACAGCTGGGAAGACCCGGCGTTCCGCGATCTTACGATCAAGCTTCAGCTCGGCGTTACCGGTGCCCTTGAACTCCTCAAAGATGACGGTGTCACCAGCGGAGCCCGTCTCCACCATCGCCGTAGCGATGATCGTAAGCGAGCCACCCTCCTCGATGTTGCGCGCAGCACCCAGGAAGCGCTTCGGCGGGTACAGCGCGTTGGAATCAACGCCACCGGACAGGATACGGCCCGATGCCGGCGACGAATTGTTGTACGCGCGACCCAGGCGCGTGATCGAGTCGAGGAGGACTACAACGTCTTGCCCCATCTCAACGAGGCGCTTGGCGCGTTCAATCGCGAGCTCCGCGACAGCGGTGTGCTCTGACGGCGGACGGTCGAAGGTGGAGGCGATAACCTCACCCTTCACACTGCGTTGCATGTCCGTGACTTCCTCAGGACGCTCGTCAACGAGGACGACCATCAGGTAGCATTCTGGGTTGTTCTTCGCGATTGCGTTCGCGATGTTCTGCAGAATTGTCGTCTTACCAGCCTTTGGAGGGGAGACGATCAGTGCACGCTGACCCTTACCAATCGGCATGACCAGGTCGATCACTCGCGTGGTCAGGATGTTTGGCTCTGTCTCCAGGCGCAGACGCTTATTCGGATACAGCGGGGTCAGCTTGTGGAATTGCTTGCGCTGCTTAGCGTCCTCTGGCGTCATGCCGTTCACGGAATCGACACGGACCAACTGGTTGTAGCGCTGGCGGTTGCGGCCAGAGCCATGCTGGTGACCCTGCCCGTTCGCGCGCACCTGACCGATGACCGCATCGCCGGAGCGCAATCCATTCGCCCGAACGAGGCGGTTGTTCACGTACACATCTGCGCTGCTCTGACGGTAACCAGTGGTGCGGATAAATGCAGCATTGTTGTCAATGACGTCGACGATGCCGGCTACTTCCTGCAGCTCTTCTGGTGGGATGTTCTGGTTATCCTGCTGGTCACGGTTGTTGTCACGGCCGCGGCGTCCACGACGGCCACGGCGTCCACGACGGCCTCCTCCGTCTTCGTCATGGTCGCGGTTGTTACGGCCGCCGCGGTCATTGCGTTGGTTGCGGCCGCGGCCGCCGTTGCCGTCGTTGTTGTTTTCAGACTTCTCGTCGGCCGAGCCGTTATCGTGCTTTTCGGGCTTATCGTTCTTCTCGTCGTTCGAGTGCTTCTGTTCTGCGTCGGCATCGTGGGACTCATGATTGTGTCGCGCACGGTTTCGGCGAGCACGGCGTGCCGCAGATCGGGACTCATAGCGCCCCTCGTGCTGCCCGGACTGCTGCTCTTTGCCCTTTTCCTCTTTGCCCGTCTTGTCGCCTTGTTCCTCACTATTTTCAGCGGGATCTGCGGCCTTGCGGGTGGCGCGGCGACGGTTGTCGCTGTGAGTTTCCTCTTCTACTGCCTTCGCAGGTTCTACTGCCTTCGCAGGAGCCTTTCCAGGCACGGTGCCAGTAGTAATTGCTTGGATAAGCTCGCCCTTCCGCAGACCGGAGACACCTTTGAGGCCTTTTTCTGCAGCAAGTTTGCGCAGTTCAGGAATCTTCAGCGCTTGAAGGTCAGTTCCTGCTGCGTTTCCCGTATCTGTCACGGATGTCCTTTCGTCACTTCGCCAGCAAAGAGAGTGAACACTGATTCGAAGCTTTCGTGTGCATTGTGTCGTTTCGTTCACTGTGCGCTGCAACTTCGTTAGCAGTAACTGAATTGCCTGCGCGCTCCCCCATGGTCAGTGAAAACCATGTAATAAAACTACGCCACTGCACGTAGATTGCAAAAAGGGGAAGCGGATCGATGAGGTTGGCTGCGCAGCAAAGTTCGTGCGATGCGCATGATCCGCCTCGTATTGTATCGCATGATTGAATTGCGCGTGCTTCATTCGCGCTAAAGTGGTGCCCATGCTTTCAACGATGCAGGAAGTGCCGTTTTCCGTCGGTCGCATTTTGGAGTATGGGCGCACCGCTCACGCCTCGACGAAGTGTACGACATGGGGGCCCACGGGCGCCGAAGAGTGCACGTTTGCGGACATTGGCGCGCGGGCCAGCGCTTTTGCCAACGCTGCGGAAAACTTGCTGGGCATTGACGGGGACCAGCGCGTGGCTACGTTCATGTTTAACTGCTCCGAGCATATTGAGGTGATGTTTGGTACCGCCGCGAAAGGCGCCGTGTTCACCCCACTGAATATTCAGTTGATGCCGGATCAGATTGCCTATGTGGTGAATCATTCAGAGGCGAAGGTCATTGTGGCTGATCCGCGGCTAGCTGAAAAGCTTGGCCGAGTGATGGAGATGTGCCCGCTGGTTGAGCACATTGTTTTTATTGGCGCTCTGCTCAGCGACGACGTCCTTGGGTTGTCGTTCGGAGCTGCCAAGGTGCATAGCTACGAGCAGCTTCTCGACGGCCAAGCAACACGGTACTCGTGGCCGGAACTGCCAGAAAACACTGCAGCCGCACTGGTGTATTCGACAGCAACGACTGGCGCGCCAAAAGGCGTGGCGTATTCGCACCGCTCTCTTTGGCTCGAGGCAATGACGCTTCGCTCAACGGATTCACTAGCGATTACGCACGGCGAGTCTTTCCTGTGCTGCATCCCCATCTATCACGTGTTGAGCTGGGGCGTACCGTTCGCAGCGTACGTCACCGGCGCACCGATGGTACTACCAGGTGCCGACGTTTCCGCACCGACGCTTGCAACGATTATTGCCTCGACGCACCCACGCGTAGCGCACGGCGTACCGACGCTGTGGATCCAGCTAATGGTGCACTATCTGCATACGCCGCCTGAGCGCATGAGCTTGCAGGAGATCTTCGTCGGAGGCTCTCCTGCCCCGCCTGCACTGATCAAGGTGTGGGAGGAACGCTACGGTGTCGACGTCGTCCACGTGTGGGGCATGACGGAAACGTCTACTGTCGGCACGGTGGCACGCCCGCCATCAGGCGCTTCAGGCGAAGCTCGCCAGGCGTATCGTGTGTCCCAGGGACGGTTTGTGCCATGGCTGGAATACCGCGTGGTCAACGATGGAGAGGTGATGGCATCAACTGACCTTTCACAAGGCGAGATGCAGGTGCGAGGAAATTTGGTTGCCAACGGCTACTACCACTCGCCAACCCAAGAAAAGGGCGAGTTGGCCTCGACGTTCCGGGGCAAAGAGATTAATGACGCCCGCCACCACTTCACTGAAGACGGCTGGCTGCGCACTGGTGATGTCGGAACAGTCACCGCCGATGGCTACATGACGTTGTACGACCGTGCACGCGACGTTATCCGATCTGGTGGCGAATGGATCTATTCCGCGCAGGTGGAAAACCTCATCATGGAAGCCGAAGATGTCATCGAGTGCGCTGTGATTGGCTTCCCCGACCGCCAGTGGGGCGAGCGCCCACTGGCTATTACCGTGCTTTTGGACGATATCCCGCGCACCGCGGAAACAGCGGAGCGGCTGCGAAAGAACCTCGCCGATGTGTTACCAACATGGATGGCACCTGAGTATTGGACGTTCGTCGATGTCATCGACAAGACTTCGGTGGGCAAGTTTGACAAGAAGGACCTAAGGAAACACCTCGCCAAGGGCGACTATGAGATTATCGCGCTGCCTGGCCCGGGTAACCGCGGAAGGAAGGCACAAACACCCGAGCAATAAATACGGGTTTTTCACTGCTAATTCTTGACCTGGCGTATTTCGTACTTATTATTGACAGCACTATGCCCATTCACCTTCCTCTTGCATCGCCGTTAGCGTCCCGCGCAGCTTCCGACGGTCCACTCGCACCAAACGCCAGCTTGGACCCAGGTGAGCAGCCCGCCCCGCGCACGCTCGACGATCGTTTTGGGCGTACGGCACGAGACCTCCGGGTCAGCCTTACCGACCGCTGCAACCTGCGCTGCACGTACTGCATGCCTGCAGAGGGCCTTGAATGGATGCCAACTGAAGAGGCACTCACCGACGAGGAGACGATCCGGCTGATCCGCCTGGCTGTGGAGCACCTCGGCATCCGCCAGGTGCGTTTCACAGGGGGCGAGCCACTCCTGCGGCGCTCGTTGGAACGCATCATCAGTGAGACGAAGACCATGCGCACCGACGAGGGCGTCGCACCCTCAACTGCGGTCACCACGAATGCCCTGGGCCTTGCGCGCCGGGCGCAGGGGCTTGCCGACGCCGGCCTCGACAGAGTGAATGTGTCGCTCGATACCACGGATCGGGAGCTCTACGCACAGCTCACCCGCAGAGACCGCATCGACGACGTGTTTGCGGGCATCGACGCCGCAGTGGAAGCAGGCCTTCAGCCGGTGAAGGTCAACGCGGTAGTGATGCCGGGCATCAACGAAGACGGTGTCACAGACCTCGTGCGCTTTGCGCTGGAACGCGGGCTGCAGCTGCGTTTTATCGAACAAATGCCGCTGGGCCCACGCGAGCAGTGGAAGCGCACCGACATGGTGACGGCGCATGACTTGGTTGAGCGTCTCCGCCACGATTTCACGCTTGCACCTGCCGTCGAGCCACGAGGTTCTGCACCCGCTGCCCTATGGGATGTCACAGACGGTACTCGCAGCGGCAAGCTTGGGATTATCGCGTCTGTGACACACCCTTTCTGTGGCGCCTGCGACCGAACCCGCCTCACGACTGACGGCTCCATCCGGTCCTGCCTGTTCTCGAAAGCGGCCGACGAGGTCTCGCTCCGCGACGTCATGCGTGGGGGCGCCTCCGACGCGGAGCTCGCGGACCTCTGGTCGAAAGCCATGTGGCTGAAGAAGCCAGGTCACGGCATTGATGACGAGGGCTTCCTGCAGCCGGAGCGCCTCATGAGCGAAATCGGTGGTTAAGAACTAATGAACACTCTTCCTTCTGTCAACGAACATTTGGCCCGTGTCCTGGCTGCGGCGCGGCCCCGCGTTAAGCGCGATGTCCCATTAGGTGACTGCGTAGGCCAGGTACTCGCAGCCGACGTCGTGGCACGGTTCCCAGTGCCACCTTTTTCAAACTCGGCGGTCGACGGCTTCGTAGCCCACGAGTCGGATCTATTCGGTGACGGGCCGTGGGTACTGCCTGTAGCTGGTGAGATCCCGGCCGGACATGACGCAATCGATTGCCCAGCTGGCCATGCAGTCCGAATCATGACTGGCGCACCGATGCCGCAACAGGACAGTCTTCATGTCGTCCCAGTCGAGCAGACGAATATCCCCCGAGGCCCTTATCCTCTCCCTAACGAGGTCCAGATCACTTCTGTTGACCTTGGCCGTTCCCACATCCGACACGCTGGTGAGAATGTCGGCGTCGGTGAAGTCGTTGCGCGAGAGGGAACACGGATTGATGCTGGCACACTCGCCGCACTTGTCGCCACTGGTGTCCGCACTGTGGACGTTTTCGAACGCCCGACCGCCGCAGTCGTCTCTACTGGCGACGAGCTCGTTGCCTGGCCCGGCGACATTCGCGGCGCGCAAATTCCCGATTCAAACCTGCCAATGGTGGCGACGCTTCTGCGCGAAAGCGGCTACGCCAAGGTATTCACGATGCACGCTGATGACGATACGCAATCGACCGAGGTCTTACTCCAGCAGGCCGCGCAGCAGGCAGACATCGTGGTCACTACCGGCGGAGTCAGCGCTGGAGCGTACGACGTAGTCCGCACTGTCACAGCCTCCTCACCAGATATGTGGTTCGGCCATGTCGCCCAGCGCCCGGGAAGTCCGCAGGGCGTTGGACGTTGGTCTGAAGCTGCATTTATTTGCCTGCCCGGAAATCCAGTTGCGGCGTTCGTCTCGTGCGCGCTGTACGCGATCCCGTTACTGCGTGCGAGTGCAGGAAACCACACGCGTTGCAGCATGGACGAGCGAACAATGGTGGAAGCGGACGTCGATACGCACTTCCCCGCCCCGCGTGCTGATCGTCATGTATTCGTACCTGTGCGCCTGCACACCGAACACGGTGCTGTCCGCGCTGAAGCCTTTGCCGGCGGACATGGCGGCTCCGGATTCGTTGCTTCCCTACCTGCAGTGGACGGAATCGCGGTCCTTGCCCCTGGAACCGACGCCCCCACTCGCATCCCAGTGATGCTGTTTTAAAGAAAGAAAGACTCAACATGAAATTTACCCATCTCAATGCTGCTGGCCAGGCCTACATGGTTGACGTTACGGAGAAGCAGCCAACCGTTCGGAATGCAACCGCGCAAGGTGAAGTCGCTTGCTCGCCTGAGGTGATGAAGGCACTGCGTGAAGGCACCGTGCCGAAAGGCGACGTGTTAGCCGTTGCACGCGTCGCAGGCATTTCGGCTGCGAAGCGCGTGCCGGACTTGCTGCCACTCGCCCACACGATTGGCGTACACGGTTGCGCGGTAGACGTGGAGTTGCGCGAAGACCACGTTTTCATCGAGGCCACCGTTCGCACGGCGGACCGCACCGGTGTCGAGATGGAGGCGCTGACCGCTGTCAGCGTTGCGGCACTTGCCATCGTGGACATGGTCAAGGGTGTCGACCGTTCGGCATATGTGCGCCGGATGGGGATCGTGGCCAAGTCTGGTGGCCGCTCTGGCGACTGGTCGCGCGAGCTTCCCGAGACATAGCGTGCGAGGCGTGCGAAGCGTGCAACACAAGTGGGAGGATGTTGGCGTCATTGTGCTCGCTGGGGGACGCTCGACACGAATGGGCGCCGATAAGGCCCAGGTGAAAGTGAATGGCACCCGCCTCGTTGATGCGGTCTGTTCCCTCATCCCGGATGGGGTGCCGCGCATCGTTGTGAGCCCACAGCCGCTCGGAGTGCCCACAGTGAGTGAGGATCCGCCATTCGGGGGTCCCGTCGCGGGGATTGCTGCGGGACTCTCACGTATCGACGCCCCCTTCGTCGCCGTCGTCTCCGTCGACGCACCGCGCTCTCCTGAACTGACCCCGGTACTTGCGAGGCCCGTCCACGGCGGCGCGGACGTGGCGGTCGTCGAAGCTGCTGATGGCTACCTGCAACCGCTATGTGCGGTGTGGAACCGTGCCTCTTTGATGGCGGCGCTCGATACTGTCGGCACGCGCGACATTCCCGCGAAGCGCCTCTTCGACGCGGTGAAATCCGTAGTCCGCGTCCAGGGCACAGGCGCTGAGCGCGACTACGATACGCGCGAGGAACTTGACTCGCTCGGGAACGTGGAGTTCCCTTCTACCGAATAGCTCCTGCTTAGCGAACCCATTCTGTCAGGCTCGGCCAAAGCACGAGGATCACACCAAGGGTGTCGCTCACACCACCCCGTGAACTCGGGGTATTGACGATGAGGCTCGCGCCGGGTTCACGCGACGTAAGTCCAATCACGCCCCGACACAGCCCAGCACGTGGGGAGTGTTCCAGCCCCGCGATGAGTACTTGCGTTTCGATGCCGTGGAGCCGTGTACTGATGAACTCCTCGGTGACTTCGGGGGTGAGATTGCGTGGTCCGAGTCCCGTACCGCCACAGGTGAGAATGAGTGAATTTCCACCTTCCACCGCTTGTGCCATTGCATTCCGGAGCGCTTCATCACCTTCTGGAATGATGACGGGTTGTGCGACCTGAAATCCAGCTTCAGTGAGCAACCGGGTGGCTGCGGGGGATGCTTTGTCTTTTCGCTCACCCCCGAAAACCCGGTCCGAAACGACGATAACGACCGCTGTGGGGGCCGTAGTTGTTTCCATGAAGTGTTCCTTCCCTGCACAAACACCAGCATCTGTACAAATCACCGAATTACGACACACATATGTTGCGTAATAATACACGGCTTTTCTCGTGGATAAGTCGATAGTAGCAGTTCACTGCCACTATCCTTAATAGTAGTTTCGGGTATTTCTAACATTTTTACCCACCCGGACCACATAGACCTTTATCGTATTTTTGAAGAGGATTTCACCCCATGTCCAAGCTCGACACCTCCCAACGGGTACTCACCGGTTGGGACACTGAAGATCCAGAAAAGTGGGACGCCGGAATCGCATGGCGCACACTTTGGATCACCACAATTTCGATGTTCTTCGGGTTCGTCACCTGGTACATCGTTGCGGCGGTCGCGCCGCGCCTCAATGAGATCGGGTTCGACCTCACTGCTGCACAGCTTTACTGGCTGACTGCAGTCCCAGGACTGGCGGCTGGTATCTTCCGCCTGATTTGGATGTTCTTGCCACCAGTTCTTGGTACCCGAAAGCTCATTACGCTTTCGACAGCACTCTTCCTCATCCCACTGGTCGGCTGGTATTTTGCGGTCCAGAGTCCTGAGACTTCATTCGCGACGCTCATGATCCTGTCCTTTATGACAGGTATCGGCAGCGGTATCTTCTCAGGCTTTATGCCGTCGACGGGGTACTTCTTCCCGAAGGCAAAGTCCGGTACGGCGCTCGGCCTCCAGGCAGGCCTGGGCAACCTCGGCATGTCGTTCGTACTGTTGCTGGCGCCTTGGCTCATCGGCATCACGATGATCGGCACGATCGAGGCTTCGGATGGTTCAGGTACCGCGATCAACGTGCATAACGTTCCGGCCTTCTTCGTCCCTTGGGTCATCATCATGGTCATCGTGTCCTGGCTGATGCTGAAGGACGTTCCGGTGAAGGCAAACTTCCGCCAGCAGATCGATATTTTCGGAAACAAGAATACTTGGATCCTCACCATCATTTACGTGATGACGTTCGGCGCCGTCTCCGGATTCGGCGCTCAGCTCGCGCTCTTGATGAAGAACTCCTTCGGCGACAACGCGACGAAGCTGCTCGGTTGGGCATTCATGTACGCCCTGCTCGGGGCCCTGGTTCGCGCACTGTGGGGCCCACTGTGCGACAAGTACGGCGGCGCAATCTGGACGTTCGTCGCTGGTGTTGGCATGACGGTCACCACTGCAATTGCCGCAATTTTCCTTGCCCGTGGTGGTGACGCCGCGGCACCGTTCTTTTACACCATGCTGGCCATGTCTGTCTTCGCTGGCATCGGCAACGCTGGCACATTCAAGCAGATGCCAATGATTCTGCCGAAGCGCCAGGCAGGCGGTGTTATCGGGTTCAGCGGCGCGATCGGAGCATTCGGACCGTTCATCGTTGGTGTGCTGCTCACGCTGATGAGCGCACCAACGTTCTTCTGGGGCTGCGTAGTCTACTTCACCTTCGCTACGGCACTCGCATGGATCTACTACGCCCGCCCGAACGCACCGTTCCCTGGCTAACAGCCATTTCATTCACGACCCCGTTTTCTCACTTTCATTCAAGGAGATTGTGAACCATGACTGATGCGACACAGTCCAACCCGCTGTTTAAACTTGGTGGGTTCGTTCGCAAAGGCGACGTCACGCCTTCCGGCCAGCAAATTTTCCTCGAAGGTGGCCGCCAAGCCGACGTGTTCTACCGCAACCGTTGGTCCTTCGACAAGATGGTGCGCTCCACACACGGTGTGAACTGCACCGGTTCCTGTTCCTGGAAGGTCTACGTCAAAGATGGCGTCATCACCTGGGAATCCCAGGCCGTTGACTACCCCACCACTGGCCCTGACTTCCCAGAGTACGAACCTCGAGGGTGCCCACGTGGCGCATCCTTTTCCTGGTACACCTACTCGCCTACGCGCATCCGCTACCCGTACGTGCGCAGCGCATTGCTGGAGATGTACCGCCACGAAAAGAAGCAGCACGACGGCGACCCGGTACTCGCCTGGCGTGCGATCCAGGAAGACCCAGTCAAGCGTCGCGCCTACGTCGGTGCCCGCGGCAAGGGTGGCCTGGTGCGCGTTGCTTACGAAGAAGCCGTCGAGATCGCCGCTGCAGCACACGTTTACACCATCAAGCAGTGGGGCCCGGACCGCATTGCAGGTTTCACGGTGATTCCTGCGATGAGCCAGGTCTCGTACTCTGCTGGTACCCGTTTCTTGGGGCTGATCGGTGGCGCGATGCTGTCCTTCTACGACTGGTATGCGGACCTTCCCCCTGCCTCCCCGCAGACATTCGGCGATCAGACTGACGTGCCAGAGTCCGGTGACTGGTTCAACTCTTCTTACCTGATGATGTGGGGCTCGAACATCCCGGTGACCCGCACCCCGGACTCCCACTTCATGACCGAAGTGCGCTACAAGGGCACCAAGATCGTCGTGGTCTCCCCGGACTACAACGATGCCGCGAAGTTCGCCGACGAGTGGATGCGTATGTCGCCCGGTACCGACGGCGCACTCGCCTTCGCGATGGGCCACGTCATTTTGAGCAAGTTCCACGTTGCGCAGCAGCCGCAGTACTTCATGGACTACATGCTCAAGTACACGGATGCACCGTTCCTGGTGGAGCTTGATCAGCTCGAGGACGGCACGTTCGCTCCAGGAAAGTTCCTCACCGCAGACAAGCTTGATGACGCCGCCCTGGCCAACAGCGATAACGCCCAGTACCGCCTGCTCAACATTGAAGCAGACGGCACTGTTGTCGACCCAGGTGGCACCATCGCGGACCACTACAAGACCGATCCCGGTAAGTGGAATCTCCGCCATGACAACGCCAACCCTGTGATGTCCATGGCGGACACCGACTCCTACGGCACCGCCGAAGTGTGCTTCCCACGCTTCGACATGGATGTTTCTCGCGAGGCTTTGGACTCGGACGGCCCGATCGGCGCTGGCGTCTACCGCCGCGGTGTTCCGGTCCGCGAGGTCGCAGGCCGCACCGTTACCACCGTGTACGACATCATGCTGGCGCACTACGGCGTGAACCGCCCGACGCTGCAGCTGCCAGGCTCCTGGCCGGCTGATTTTAACGACGCCTCCGAGGTCGGCACCCCTGCTTGGGCCGAGGAGCTATCCAATGTTCCAGTTGCGCAGATCGAACGCATCGCCACCGAGTTTGCGCAGAACGCACTGGACTCGAAGGGCCGCTCCCAAATCATCATGGGCGCAGGCGTGAACCACTACGTCCACGCGGATTCCATCTATCGCACCTTCCTCGCACTGACTTCTATGTGTGGCACC
This sequence comes from Corynebacterium sp. UMB8791, assembly GCF_054166365.1. NCBI lineage: Bacteria > Bacillati > Actinomycetota > Actinomycetes > Mycobacteriales > Corynebacteriaceae > Corynebacterium > Corynebacterium sp. UMB8791. The sequence goes on from NZ_JBSZCG010000114.1 coordinate 46,645, forward strand.
CAGGGTGTCAACGGTGGTGGTTGGGCGCACTACGTGGGCCAAGAGAAGCTGCGTCCGCAGTCGGGCTGGAGTCAGTACGCGTTCGCAAATGACTGGAACCGTCCACCGCGTCACATGATCACCACCGGGTTCTACTACCTGACTACCTCCCAGTGGCGCTACGACAACTCGAAGGCCTCAAGGATGGCCTCGCCTCTGGCGCGTAAGGGTGCGTCGGAAGATAAGTTCTTGTCGGAGACGCTGGTCGAGGCCATGAAGCGTGGTTGGATGCCGTCGTATCCACAGTTCAACCGCAACCCGCTGCTGCTTGCTGAGCAGGCGAAGGAAGCGGGTATGGATGTGAAGGACTACATCGTTGACCAGCTCGAGTCGGGCCAGATGGAGTTCGCTGCCGAGGATCCGGATGCCCCGGAGAACTGGCCTCGCATCTTGCTGAACTGGCGCACGAACCTGATGGGCTCGTCGGCGAAGGGCACCGAGTACTTCCTGCGTCACATGCTGGGCGTCGATTCAGATGTCTCCGCGGAGGAGCTGGCGGAAGGCGAGCGCCCGAAGTCGATTCGTTGGCGCGACGAGGCCCCGATGGGCAAGCTCGACCTGATGATGACTACGGACTTCCGTAATACCTCCACCACCCTGGTGTCTGACATCGTCTTCCCTGCCGCCACCTGGTATGAGAAGAACGACTTGTCTACGACGGATATGCACCCGTTCATCCATACGTTTAACGCTGCGATCAACCCGCCGTGGGAAGCCCGCAGCGACTGGGAGATCTTCCGCGACATGTCCGACGCCGTCTCCCGCATGGCCGGCAAGTGGCTGGGTGTGCAGACGGACGTCGTCACTGCCCCGATCTCCCACGACGCACCGGATGAGATCAACCCGAACATGGCGAACGGCGTTGTACCGGATGTCAAGGAAGTCGGCATGGTGCCAGGCCAGACGATGCCGAAGCTGGTTCCGGTTGAGCGCGATTACACCAAGGTGTTCGAGAAGTGGATGTCCTTTGGCCCGCTGACAGAGAAGGCCGGCACGAACGTGCACGGCACGCCATTTAACGTCGAAAAGCAGGTTGGTGAGCTCTTCGGCATGAACGGCGTCGCTGAAACTGCCTCTGCGGGTGACCGGCCTGCACTGAACTCCGCCGTGAAGGCAGCACAGGCGATCCTTCACCTTTCGGGTGTGTCCAACGGTGAGGTTGCGCGCAACGGCTTCGAGAATCTGGGCAAGATGCTCGGCTCGGACACAAGCGAGTTCTGGGAAGGCACCGAGGACGCCCAGATCGTCTGGGACAAGGTCAAGGAACGCCCGCAAGAAGTCATTACCTCTCCTGAGTGGTCCGGCGACAAGCGTGATGGACGCCGCTACACCGCGTTCTCCCTGAACCTGGCGATGGATAAGCCTTGGAACACGCTCTCCGGTCGTATGCACTACTTCATCGACCACGACTGGTTCATCGACTACGGCGAGCAGCTTCCTGTGTTCAAGCCACCGCTTGACCGCATGCGTCTCAACGGCGAGACTCGCCCAGGCGAGATCCTCAAGGGTGAGGACGGCAACCCGGAGATCACGGTGCGCTACCTCACCCCACACAACAAGTGGTCGATCCACTCCCAGTACTTCGACAACCTCCACGTCCTCTCCATCTCCCGCGGTGGGCAGGTTGTGTGGATGTCTGACACGGATGCACAGAAGATCGGTGTCAAGGACAATGAGTGGGTTGAGCTCTACAACCGCAACGGCGTTGTCTCGGCGCGTGCTGTGGTCACCCACCGTATTCCGGAGGGGACGGTCATCATGAACCACGCGCAGGAACGCACAGTGGGCACACCGCTGAACGAGCGCTCCGGCCGACGTGGCGGCACGCACAACTCGCTGACCCGCATCACCATTAAGCCACTGCATGTGGCTGGTGGCTACGGTCACTTGACTTACGGATTCAACTACATTGGCCCAACCGGCAACAACCGCGACGAGGTTACCCGCATCCGTCGTCGCTCCCAGGAGGTGCAGTACTAATGCGAGTAATGGCGCAAATTGCCATGGTCATGAACCTGGATAAGTGCATCGGATGCCATACGTGTTCGGTGACCTGTAAGCAGGCATGGACCAACCGTGAAGGCACGGAGTACATCTGGTTCAACAACGTTGAAACCCGTCCCGGCGTGGGCTACCCGCGCTCGTGGGAGGACCAGGACAAGTGGAAGGGCGGCTGGAAGCTTGACGGCAGCGGCAAGCTCAAGCCACGCCAGGGTGGGCGTATCAAGCGTCTGGCCACTATTTTCCACAACCCGAACATGCCGACGATCGAGGACTACTACGAGCCGTGGACCTATGAGTACGAGAAGCTCATTAGCGCCCCGGCTGGGCAGAAGACGCAGCCGACTGCGCGTCCGAAGTCGCAGATCACCGGCAAGCCAATCGACACAATCTCCTGGTCTTCGAACTGGGATGACAACCTTGGTGGCTCGACTGCGACCATGGACGAGGACCGCGTCCTGGAGAAAATGAACCTGGAGGTCAAGAAGGAAATTGAAGAGTCCTTCATGTTCTACCTTCCGCGCATCTGCGAGCACTGCCTGAACCCAACGTGTGTGTCTTCCTGCCCGTCGGGCGCGATGTACAAGCGCACGGAGGACGGCATCGTCCTGGTCGACCAGGACAGCTGCCGTGGCTGGCGCATGTGCGTCTCGGGCTGCCCTTACAAGAAGGTGTACTTCAACCACAAGACAGGCAAGGCCGAAAAGTGTACGTTGTGCTACCCGCGTATTGAGGTTGGCCAGCCGACGGTGTGCTCGGAAACCTGCGTGGGCCGCCTGCGCTACCTTGGTGTGCTGCTCTACGACGCGGACCGTGTTGCCGAAGCGGCGTCGACACCCGATGAGAAGGATCTGTTTGAGGCGCAGAAGTCGCTCTTCCTCGACCCCCGCGACCCTGAGGTCGTCCGGGCTGCGACCGAAGAGGGTATCCCTCACTCTTGGATCGAGGCTGCGCAGAACTCCCCGATCTACGATCTGATCTTCACGTACGGTGTGGCGCTGCCGCTACACCCAGAGTTCCGCACACTGCCGATGGTGTGGTACATCCCGTCGCTGTCGCCGATCGTCGATCAGGTGACCAAGACTGGCGCTGACGGCGAAGACCACAAGGTACTGCTCAGCGCGATCTCCAACATGCGTATCCCACTCGAGTACCAGGCTGGCCTGTTCACTGCAGGTGACACCGTCCCAGTCGAGCTTTCGCTGCGTAGGCTCGCCGCGATGCGTTCCTACATGCGCGACATCAACCTAGGCCAGCCGACGAACGAGGCGATTGCGAGCGCAGTCGGTATGACTGGCAAAGACCTGGAAGCGATGTATCGCCTGCTGGCGATCGCCAAGTACGACGACCGCTATGTCATCCCGACCACTTCGCCGGAGACCCCGCGTGGTGTTGCCTCGCTGGATCCGTTTGGTGGCGTCGATCCTGCCAGTGGCGACCTGATGGCCAACCTGGGCATGGGTGCGCCGAGCGCCTGCCACGAAGAGGCCGACAACGCGCAGCCTGGCAAGGTGTCCCTCATGTCGTGGACCGGCGACCGTCCTGACGCGATGTTCCCTACCGCGTTGAAGACTCGCGAGCCGAAGACTGCAAGCGAGAACTACCGCCCTGCTGCTCCGGAAGCATCGACTCCAACGCCGAACCCGGTTGAGGAAGGACCGAGTGCTGACGGCAACGTCGCGCGACGCGAGGGTGAGCAGTAATGAGCACCCGAACCCAAATCGGGGTTGTACCCGAGGAACTAGTGGCACCAGTGGCGTGTGATACACAGCAGCGTCAGATCGCAGCGATGGCGCTCAGCCTCACGTTGCGGTACCCAGAAGAGGAGTTCTTCTCCACGCTGGAGACCATCGAGGAACAGCTCGGGCTGCTTCCAGGCCCTATTGCTGCGGAAATCGCGGAGTTCATCGGCAGGGCACGTAGCCTCGGACTTCTGCCACTCCAGGAGCACTACGTCGAGACCTTCGACCAGCGGCGTCGCTGCGCGCTGCACCTCTCCTACTACTCGGTTGGTGATACCCGCCAGCGCGGTGCCGCGATCTTGGCGTTTCGTCAACAGTTGGCAGGTCTAGGGATGGAAGAGATCTCGGAGGAGCTGCCGGACCACCTTTGCGTCGTCCTGGAAGCGCTTGCGTTCGCTGACTCCGACTCCCAACAGCACGCGTTAGAGATGATTGCCGCGCACCGAGACGGCCTCGAGGTGCTGCGTCACGCTCTGGTCGGACTGGGTAGCCCGTACGCTCACTTGCTCACGGCTGTGTGCATGTTGCTGCCCAGCATCGACGAGGAAACTATCGCTCGCTACATCAACCTGATTCGCCAGGGCCCTCCTGCGGAGATGGTCGGTATTGAAACTACTCCCCTGCCGTTTCCAACGGCATCTCCCAACCACAGTTAAAGGACTGAACTCACTATGACTGGTATTGAAGAATTCCTGTGGGTGGCCTTTCCCTGGTTGGCCATCGCTGCGTTTGTCATCGGCATTATCTGGCGCTGGCGTTATGACCAGATGGGCTGGACTACCCACTCGTCACAGATTTACGAATCGAAGTTGCTGCGGCTTTCCTCGCCACTGTTCCACTGGGGCATGGTCTTCGTGGTCATTGGCCACCTCATGGGCCTAGCGATTCCGAAGACTTGGACCCGAGGCATGGGTATCAGCGACCATGCCTACCACCTCATCGCAACGATTCCTGGCACGATTGCGGGTATCGCCGTGGTGTTGGGGTTGCTCGGCTTGCTCTACCGTCGTGTGGTCAACCGTTCGGTGTTCTTATCGACGGCCACCTCCGACAAGTTCATGTATGTGTTCTTGACAATCGCGATCTGCTCCGGCTTTATCGCGACTGTCTCGACGCAGGTCTTCGGTGTGCCCGGCGGATACGATTACCGCGAAACGATTTCGCCGTGGCTGCGCCAGCTGCTGATTTTCAACCCGATGCCGGACCTGATGGTGCAGGCTCCGTGGCAGTTTAAGGTCCACGTGCTTGCTGGCTTCACATTGATTGCATGTTGGCCATTCACCCGCCTCGTCCACGCATTTTCTGCACCGGTGGGTTACTCCACCAGGCCGTACGTGGTCTACCGCTCGCGCGGTGAAGAGGTCCAGGGCCGCCGCTCTGAGGCCCAGTGGGAGCCGATCCGCTCGAACGGACGTCAATTGAAGCGTTAGTGCTTCAACCCGCTCGCCAGTGCTGCCCCCGGAGCTCTTCTTCCGGGGGCATTCTTCGTGTCTACCCCTTTTTTAAGATAATTTATATTCATATTCAAACCAGTACTCGAAGGAGTTCTCATGCGCTCTACTCGCCTTGCCACATTGTTCGTGGCTGCCCTGGCCGCGACCGGTCTGACCGCCTGCGCCGGTGGCACCGATTCCGAAAGCACCGCCTCAAAAGCACCGACCGCTGAGGCACCCAGCGACCTCATCGTGATGGGCGCGGCTTCCACGCGCGTACTCAACGAGGACCTTTCGGAAATGTCGGAGAGCAACCTCGAGTTCGTCAACGCCGGCTCCTCTGACCTGGTGCAGCAACTGAAGGAGGGCGCACCTGGTGACGTGTTGATCACAGCTGACCAGAAGAATATGGACAAAGCTGTCGAGGCGGGCGTCGCAAAGGATCCGAAAGTCGTGGCGACGAACTCGATGGTGCTCGTGGTGCCGAAAGGCAACCCAGCGGGCATCAAGAGCGTCGAGGATGTCCAAAAAGAGGATGTGAACCTGGTTGTGTGTGATGCGCAGGTCCCATGTGGCTCGGTGACCAACGAGCTTGTCGCGGCGAACAATCTCACCATCAACCCTGTATCTCTGGAACACAGCGTCTCCGACACCCTGGGCAAGGTTGTCTCCGGCGAGGCCGACGCTGGCTTCGTGTACCGCACCGACGCTGCTGCAGCTGGTGATGGCGTTGAGGTTCTCAATATCCCTCACGCTAATGAGAAGCCGAACTCCCTCGTCGCCGCTGTAACCACCAACACCACCGACGAGGCTGCCGCGCAGAATCTCTTCGAACTGCTTGCAAGCCCAGAAATGGCCGTGGTGTGGGAGAAGTACGGCTTCACCCCTGCTGCGCAACAGTAACCACCGGGTAGAGTCCGTATTCATGCAGCAATCAACGCTTCGCCAGGCCCCACGCCAGACACCAATGTTGGTGTGGGGCCTGGCGCTTCTTGCACTCGCCGCCATTGTGCTGCCGATCCTGGCGCTTGGTGCACGTGTGCCATGGGACCAGCTCGGTGAGATCCTTGCCTCCGCATCGACACAGCAGTTGCTCCGCGTCACGCTGCGCTCCGCTGTCCTGGCGTGCGTCATCACACTCCTGCTGGGCACACCGCTTGCGCTATGGATGCAACACTTGCGACGAGGTGCAGGCCTTGCGCGAGTACTCGTGCTACTTCCGCTAGCGATGCCGCCGGTCGTCGGTGGTTTAGCGCTCAGCGCGTTTCTCGGACGCCGAGGCTTGGCTGCGCCGCTGTTGGACGCGCTGCATATTCAGTTCGCGTTCGCGTTTCCGGGTGTCGTCGCTGCACATGTGTTCATTGCGCTGCCGTTCGTTGTCATCACACTTGACGCGGCGCTGCGGCAACTCGATCCGGAGATTACATACTCGGCCGCAGGCGTGGGGCTGAGCCCCTCGACGATTACTCGCAAGATAATCCTGCCTGCAATCGCGCCCTCACTCGTCTCTGCGGCCGGGCTGGCGTTTGCGCGCTCGCTCGGCGAGTTCGGCACCACGTTGACCTTCGCCGGCTCTATGCCTGGCACAACGCGCACCATGCCGTTGGGCATCTATATTGCCCGCGAAGTAGATCAGGACGTCGCGTATGGGCTATCAGCCATCCTCATCGCACTGGCGGTGCTCACACTTGCCGGATCGACGCTACCGACGGTCTTCCTCTCGCGTACGCGCTCCCGTGAAGTCGCTCGCGCCACCCACGAGGTGGACACGGAACGGCTGCGCCTACTGACAAGCCCCGAGGACGGGGGCGTACCCGTCGTCATCGGTGAAACAACGTTCCCTGCGAACGCCACGACGGCGCTCATAGGCTTGAACGGCTCGGGAAAGACCACTCTGGTCGGCAGGATTGCAGGGCGCCTCGGCGGTTTGCGCACTTTGATCGGCGACCGCGTGGTTGATGCGGGCACGTCGTCGAGCAAGCTTGTCCCGGCGCACAAACGCGGAGTTGTGTTGCTTACCCAGAACCCCGGTCTGCCACCTACGTCGACCCCACTGAAGGCTGTCGCGATGGTCGCTGGCAGCAAACAGCGCGCACTTGAGCTGCTGACCTCAGCGGGGCTGCGCGACCTTGTCGACGTCCCCGTCCGCGCCCTCTCTGGCGGTCAAGCATCACAGGTGTCGCTAGTACGAGCGCTCGCACCGCGCCCCCGCGTGCTAATTCTTGACGAGCCACTCGCTGCGATCGACGTGAACTCTGCGCATCACTGGCGCCAGGTACTGCGGGCTACGGCACACGACCGCACCACGATCGTGATTACGCACACCCCATTGGACGTGGCCAACCTTGCGGAATACGTCGCGGTAATGGACCGAGGCAACGTCATCAGCCTGCGGCCGACGACCGAGGAGCTCAAAGTTCCGGCGACGCAGTTTTCTGCGCGACTGGCTGGCGTGAACTGGTTGCCCGCTAGCGTGAACTGGATTCCAGCGCACATGGTGGGTGCCGCGCACCAAGGTTCCGTTGCGCGCGTGGCAACCACAGTCGGTGAGCTCACCGGTGTCGCCTCAGAGCAGTGTGAACAGCATGAGCATGCCGTCGTAGTCTTCGCGCCGCAGGACGTCTCGCTACACGTCCCAGCCGGAGCAGCGCCGGGAGATTACAACTCACTGGAGGCCACCGTGGCCACAGTCGATGTCAGTACCTCGGGTGGCCTCACTGTGGAGCTCGACGTCCACGGTGCGGTTGTGGCGCTCCCGGTCCAGCGTCAGGAGGCACTCGATGCGGGCATTGAGCCCGGCGCATCTGTAACGTGCTACGTCAAAACGGATGACATCGCCATCTACCCAAAGCCGACGGATTAGCCCCCAGCGAACGGTGGCAAGACATCAACGCGCTCAGCGGACTCGAGCGAGTCAGTCTGCTGGGCGCGTTTTCCGTCGATCAGGAAGGTGCAGCGCGCCAGGATGTCTGCGAGCGTTTGGCCTGCGTCGGTGGTGCCGTTGTGGCGCGAAGCGGCGTCGGCAAGCAGTTCCTGCAGTGTGGCAAAGTTCCCAACTTCTTCCTGTGCGACGCCTGTGGCCGCGCGTGCGGCGGCAAAGTAGTGAATTTGCATGTCGTCCATGGTAGCGAACTGGTGGTGGCGCGTAGAGTAGGCGCCATGACACGAACTACTGAGGAGCACCTGAATGCGGTGCGCGAGGCCGTCGGCCCTCGGCTTTCGGAGCGCATCAGCGTCGTTGAAGCTGGCAAGCAGCAGCGTGTGCTCGCGGCCGATGTTGTTGCCGTGCGCAAGCAACCGACCTTCGACAACTCGCAAATGGACGGGTACGCGTTGACGCAGGTGAAAGCGCACACAGCGACGATCGGCCCGACGATTGCCGCAGGCGCTGACCCCGACGAACTGTATCCAGAAGGCCTGCAGGGCGTTGTGGCGCCGATCATGACCGGCGCGAAACTTCCTCGTGGCACGGTAGCAGTCGTCCCAGTGGAGCGTTGCACCCCGCCGACGTTCGGGGCGACTGGTGAACCTGTCAAGATCCCTGAGGTCAAGCGTGGTCAGTTCATGCGCCTTGCGGGCAGCGATATCCAGCCCGGGGCTTGCATTGCACATCGCGGTGATGGGGTGACACCGGCGCTTGTTGGCGCCGCGATCAGCCAGGGAATCGAGACCGTTGAGGTCGAGCGCACTGCGCGCATCTTAGTGATCACGGGTGGCGCTGAGGTCTCCCCGAGCGACCAGGCCACAGGCCCCGCGACAATTCCGGACTCGAACGGTCCGATGCTTGAGGCGCTAGCCGCGCGCCATGGCATCGAGGTTGTAGCGCGCCTGCTGACCAACGACGATCCTGAGGCACTCGAGCGAGAGGTCGCAGCAGCGGTCGAGGAGTACCAACCCGATGCGATTGTGACTTCGGGTGGGATTAGCCACGGCAAGTTCGAGGTCATCCGTCAGGTGTTTACGGATGGCTGGTACGGACATGTCGCTCAACAGCCCGGCGGGCCACAAGGCATCTCTGCGTTTCACGGTGTGCCTGTACTGAGCCTGCCAGGCAACCCGATCTCCACCATCGTGTCATTCGTCCTCTACGTCGCACCAGTGTTGGGTCGCGCGCCAGCTCCTGTACGCGTAGCTATAGATACAGATGTCGTTGGAATCGCCGGCAAGGATCAGTTCCTGCGCGGTGAAATTCGAGATGGCCTTGCGCATCCGTACCACGGTACAAGCTCGCACCTGCTGACCCAGGGTGCCACCGCGACCTGTCTGATCCGCATTCCCGCCGCGGCTACGGTTCCCGCGGGTACACCAGTCATGGTCTATCCGCTGTAGATTGTGCCTATGAATACCAATCAACGTACTGCACGGGTTATCGTGGCTTCTACGCGAGCAGCCGCTGGTGTCTACGAGGACAAGTCAGGTCCGATCGCGGTCGGGTTCCTGCGGGAAGCGGGGTTCGACACCCCCGACGCCACCGTCGTGGCCGATGCCGACCTTTCGGATGCAGTCCATGAGGCACTCGCCGCTTCCCCGTCAGTACTGCTGACCTCGGGCGGAACCGGCATTACACCGGATGACCAAACGGTTGATATTGTGGAGCCTCTGTTGGACCGGCAGCTGCCAGGTATCGTGCACGCGTTCTGGGCCTATGGTCAGCAGCAAGTCGCGACGGCAGTGCTGTCGCGTGCTGTCGCCGGAGTGGCGGGTCGCACGTTTGTCATGACACTGCCAGGTTCACGCGGCGGGGTGAAGGACGGGTGTGCCGTGCTCGCTCCCCTGCTCGACCACATCACTGCACTCATAGAAGGATCACATGAGCACTAGTTCACAACCAGCCTCTACTTCGGACCCACAGTTCGTCGCCGAGCAGGTCAATACCGTCATCGGCGCACGCATTACCGAAACGCCGCTTGAGCAGTTCGCTGCGGATGCGGCCACGGCTACAATGACGCGCTCCATGGGTGCGCTCGTCCGCTTTGAGGGCGTTGTCCGCGACCATGACGGCGGGCAGGCAGTGCGTTCGCTGACGTACGAATCACACCCCAGCGCCCAAGACGAGCTCCGCGCGATTGTCGAAGACATCGCCCAACAACACCCGGTGCGAATCTGGGCCGCCCACCGAGTCGGCTCCGTGCCGATCGGCGAGATGGCGTTCCTGGTCCTCGTGGCCAGTGCGCACCGCGCCGAGGCATTCGCCGCCTGTGAAGAGGTCACCAACAGAGTGAAATCACAGGTCCCAATATGGAAAGAGCAGTCCATGGCGGACGGCGCAACGCAGTGGGTTGGTATCGATGACGCTCGATGAGCGCTACCTACGGCAAACCACACTCATCGGTGAGAGGAAGCAGCAACAACTTTTCGACGCCCACGTCGTTGTTCTTGGCGCCGGAGGCTTGGGGGCTCCGACCTTGCTGTACTTAGCCGGTGCTGGCGTCGGCACGATCACTGTCATCGACGACGACCGGGTGGATCTGTCCAACCTGCACCGGCAGGTCATCCATACCACCGCTGCCATCGGTACCGCAAAGACGGCGTCGGCAAAGGCACAGATGTTGGCGTTGAACCCGGATATCAACGTCCGCACTGTATCCGACCGCCTCACGTGGGATAACGCACTGCAGCTGCTCAGTGACGCTGACATCATCGTCGACGGCACTGACAACTTCCAGACTCGCCACATCGCATCGCACGCGGCCGCGCGCTTGGGCGTGCCGCACGTGTGGGGGTCAATCCTCGGGTTTGAAGCACAGCTCACGGTGTTTTGGGCAGGCCACGGGCCAATCTACGAAGACCTCTTCCCCGCTCCACCAGCACCAGGCAGCGTGCCCTCTTGTTCCCAGGCAGGCGTGGTCGGGCCACTTGTGGGCGTTGTCGGGTCCGCGATGGCAATGGAAACAATCAAGCTCATCACCGGACTCGGTTCGCCACTAATTGGCCAGATTGGCTACTTCGACTCACTCACAGGTATGTGGGAGTACATGCAGCTTATCGCAGACCCAGAGGTCACTGAGCGCGTGCGTACGAGCGCACCTCCACAAGGACCGGCGGAAGTCACCACCATTCCGGAAGGCGCCACGATTCTCGACGTCCGCGAGCCCGAAGAGTTCGCTGACTTCCACCTTGACGGCGCCATCAATGTGCCGCTCGGCACCATTATCGATGGCTACACACCGCCAGAAGCGCAGCCCGGCACCATTGTGGTGTGCGCCCGAGGGGCGCGCTCAGCGCAAGCTGTTGCAGCGCTCGATGCGCGCGGCGTGACCGGCACAGCGAGCCTGCGTGGGGGCGTCGAACAGTTCCGCCCCCTTTCAGGCCTGTAACAGCCAGGACGGATTAAGCGCGGGTCAGCTCGCCGCGTACCGGACCCGCTACCTCGAGCTCGATGACGCGTAGTCCGGCCTCGCGGGCGTCGTCAAGCAACTCCTCGTCAACGTCCGTCGTGGTCAGAACCAGGGCGGTCGGGCCCGCACCAGAGACGAAGGCTGCGTAGCCGCGGTTGCGCAAGCGGTTGACCCACTCAGCGGTCACCGGCAGCACGTCGGCACGGTACGGCTGGTGCAGGCGGTCGCGGGTGCCCTCCCAGAGCAGCTCGGGGTGGGACTGGATGGCAACCGTCATCACCGCGGTACGCGACACGTTGAAACGCGCGTCCGTGTGCGTGACGTGGCTCGGCAACACCTGCCGCACCGCGTTGGTCGAGGCGTGGAAGTTCGGCACCAGCGCCACCGCACGAATCGAGGGATCCACGGGGACCCCGACAGCCCGGTAGACCGGATGCGATACACCATCGACAGGAATCTCGGTCCAGGAGACAACCGCCCCGCCGAGCACAGATGCGGCAGCATTATCAGGATGCCCCTCGAACGCCGAGGAAAGCTGCACAACTTCCTCTGTGGAAAGCGGGTTACCAGCCAGTGTGTTTGCCGCCACAACGCCTGCGACAGCCGCAGAGGCCGACGAACCAAGCCCACGAGACTGCGGGATGTTGTTCGTGCACACCACGCGAAGGCCTGGAACAGAAACATCAGCAGCCTTGAGGCCAGAACGAATCGCTTTGACTACGAGGTGGGAGCCGTCGCGCGGCAGGTCCTCGGCGCCTTCGCCGAAGATCTCCACCTCAAGCCCGGACTCGATGACCTCAACCTCGACAGTGTCGTAAATGGAGAGAGCGAGCCCCAACGTATCGAAGCCCGGTCCTAAGTTCGCCGACGAACCCGGCACCGTCACAGTCGCCTTTAGGCCTACTTCAATGTCTGTCGCCATGATGTGCTCCTTGTCTGTAGGTATCTCAGCTTAGGCGTCTAGGCGGATCACCGAGTTGATTTGCTGCACATCCGGGTGCTGCGAGAGGCGCTCCACGATGTCACGCAGGTCCTTCTCCAGCGCCTTGTGCGTCACCACGATGAGGTGTGCCTCATCGCCGGACTCCTCCTGGCGCACTGCGGAGAGCGACACGTTTGCCTCCGCAAACTTTCGGGTCAGCTCCGCCAGCACACCAACGCGGTCGTTGACGGTCATGTTCACGTGGTAGCGAGTCGCCACCTCGTCGAAGCCAACCACTGGGTAGTTCGCGTACGGGTTCTCCGCTGGTGCACGGCCGCCGTGCACCTTGTTGCGGGCTGCACCGACCAAGTCGCCCAGCACTGCAGACGCGGTAGGAGCGCCACCAGCACCGTTGCCGTAGAACATCAGGCGGCCAGCGGCCTCAGCCTCGACGAAGATGGCGTTGTACGACTTATCAACGCTCGCCAGCGGGTGCTCGTTTGGGATGAGCGTCGGGTGAACGCGAGCATTAACGGCAGTGGTCTTACCGTTTTCGTCGTAGAGGCGCTCACAGATCGCCAGCAGCTTAATCGTCTGGTTCGACTGCTTCGCCGCAGCAATATCCTCAGCGGTAATCTTCGTGATGCCCTCGCAGGACACATCGTCGAACGTAACTCGTGTGTGGAAGCCCATCGAGGCAAGGATCGCTGCCTTGGAAGCCGCGTCATGGCCCTCAACGTCGGCAGTCGGATCAGCCTCTGCGTACCCCAAACGGGTCGCCTCAGCGAGTGCCTCCTCGTAGGTCGCTCCAGTCGAAGCCATCGCGTCCAAGATGAAGTTAGTCGTACCGTTCACAATGCCGGAAATGCGCTGAACCTGGTCACCGGCCAACGAGCGACGCAACATACCAACAACTGGAATCGCCGCAGCAACCGCTGCCTCATAATAGAGATCGACGCCTACTTCATTCGCGGCGTCGGCAAGCTCGGAACCGTGCGCTGCAACCAGCGCCTTGTTCGCCGTAACAACGGACTTACCTGCCTTCAGAGCAGACAACACCAGTTCACGCGGGTAGTCGATGCCGCCGATGACCTCGACTACAACATCAACGTCATCGCGAGTGATCAGCGAGCGAGCGTCATCAGTCAGCTCAATGCCTTGCACCTCGGGTGCATCCTTGTGCTTTTCCACGTTGGAGACCGCAACACCGCGCACCTCAAGTGGACCACCGATACGCTGCTCAAGATTGTCAGAAAACTCCCGAATGAGGCGAAGCACCTCACTGCCCACAGTGCCTTTCCCCAAAATAGCGACACCGACCGGCTGACCAATTCCCTTACCTGGGTAATTACCGTTACGGCTCTCTGCAGATTCGACCGACATCTCTAGATTCTCTCCTACTTCGATACTGGTACGTTCAGCTACGGCGCAGTGTACCGCTTTGTCTATTTCGCACAGAATACATTCTTATTTATATTCACGCGAGAGAATGTCCTCAACAGTTTCTTGCCGCACCATCGGCTTGATCTTTCCAGCCCGGACCGCGACCACGGCAGGGCGCCCAAATGAGTTGTAATTCGAGCTCATCGGGTAGCAATACGCCCCTGTCGCAGGCATCGCGATCAGGTCGCCGCTGACGATATCGTCCGGCCACTGAGCATCCTCGATGAGAATATCGCCGGACTCACAGTGGGAACCCACCACACGAGTTGCCACCGGCTGGCCGCCTGTAAACCTGTTGACCACCCGGCCCTCGTAGACGGCGTCGTAAAGCGCTGGACGAATGTTGTCGCTCATGCCACCGTCAACGGAAATGTAGCGACGCGTCTTGGTGTACGAAATCTCGACGTCTTTGACCACGCCCGCGCTGTATAGCGTAATGGCGGATGGCCCGGCGATCGCACGGCCAGGCTCGACAACCACGGTCGGCGACGAGATGCCGAGTTCACCGGCAACCTCGTCGACGGCAGCCAACAGATCTTTCGCAACCGCAGCAACGTCCAATGGCGCTTCTTCCTCAAGCTGCGCGATGCCATATCCGCCGCCAAGGTCCAAGTACTCAAGCGCAACGCCGCGCTCGGTCCAAATCTGCGCATACAGCGCAAGCACACGTTCCGCGGCGAGCTTGAACCCCTCTGCATCAAAGACCTGGGAGCCTACGTGGCAGTGCAGGCCGGTCAGGCGCAGATGCTCCGCATCGATCGCGGCACACGCCGCCTGATAGGCAGAGCCAGACGCCAAGGAAATACCAAACTTTTGGTCCTCGTGGCTCGTCGCGATGAATTCGTGTGTGTGCGCGTCTACGCCTGGCTTCACGCGGATAAAGACCTCTTGGGTGGTCCCCATTTCCCCGGCAAGCTCATTGAGCTCTCGAAGCTCCTGGTGAGAATCAAGGACGACGTGCGCTACCCCGGAATCGATGCACAGCTGCAGAAAGCTGCGTGACTTGTTATTCCCGTGCACCGTAATCCGCTCTGGCGGAAAGTTTGCAGCAAGCGCAATGCGAAGCTCATTTTCGCTCGCAACATCAAGCGCGAGGCCTTCCTCGTCAACCCAGCGGGCAATGTGCGTGGTCAAGAACGCCTTCGACGCGTAGTGCACATGTGCTGGGTCACCGAACGCCTTTGCCATATCGCGACACCGCGAGCGGAAGTCGTCCTCATCCACCACCATGACGGGCGTACCGTACTCTTCGGCAATCTCTGGAAGGGGCACGCCAGCGATAGTCACGACCCCGTCTTCTTCTCGTCTGGTGTTGCGTGGCCATACGTGCGCGGGAAGCGCATCAAACGCTGCGGTCATGTACTTCCTCCTACATCCGTTCCGGCGCGCTCACGCCGATCATGCCGAGTGCGTTTGCAAGTACCTGGCGCGCTGCCATCGCCAGTGCAAAGCGCGCGGTATGCAACGGCTCAACTTCTTCGCCAGGCTTCGGCAGGATCTGGCAGGCGTCGTAAAACTTGTGGAAGGAGCTAGCTAGTTCCTCCGCGTAGCGCGCGATTCGGTGCGGTTCGCGCAGCTGCGCGGCGGTGCTCACTACCTCTGGGAACTCACCCAGGGTACGAATGAGGTCGCCCTCCTTTTCATGCTCAAGCAACGCAACGTCCGCGCCGTCGGTAGTGACGCCAGCTTCCTTCGCCTTGCGAGCGATGGAGCACAGACGCGCGTGACCGTACTGCACGTAGTACACGGGATTGTCGGAGGACTGCTTAGTCCACAGGTCAAGGTCAATGTCCAACGTGGAATCCACAGAGGAGCGCACGAGCGAGTAGCGAGCCCCGTCAACGCCAATAGCGTCCACGAGGTCGTTGAGAGTGATGATCGTCCCGGCGCGCTTCGACATCTTGACTGGCTGGCCATCACGCACAAGGTTGACCATCTGACCAATGAGCACCTCGACAGCCTCAGGGTCATAGCCAAGAGCCTGCGCTGCGGCGCGGAGGCGCGCAATGTAGCCGTGGTGGTCCGCGCCAAGCATGTAGATCGCCAGTGTGTGACCGCGGTCAAACTTGTCTGCCACGTACGCGATGTCGCCCGCGATGTAGGCGGCGTCGCCATCGGACTTCAGCACGACACGGTCCTTGTCGTCGCCAAACTGGGAAGAGCGCAACCACCAGGCGCCCTCGTTTTCGTACAGGTTGCCGTTGTCTTTGAGCGTTGCAATCGCCTTATCGACGGCCCCACTCTCAAACAGCGAGTTTTCGTGGAAGAACACGTCGAAGTCCACGCCGAACTCGTGTAGGGACTCCTTGATCTGAGCGAACATCATTTCCACGCCTGCGGCACGGAACGTTTCCTGCACGTCTTCGGGGCTGCCATCAAGCGCATTCGGCTGCTTCGCCACAATGTCGGCGGCGATGTCATTGATGTAGGAGCCGCCGTAGCCGTCCTCTGGAGTCGGCTCGCCCTTTGCCGCTGCTACTAGCGAACGTGCGAAGCGGTCAATTTGGCCACCGTGATCGTTGAAGTAGTACTCGCGGGTCACCTCGGCGCCGCTCGCTTCTAGCACGCGGCCTAGCGAGTCGCCCACAGCTGCCCAGCGGGTCCCGCCAAGGTGGATCGGGCCGGTTGGGTTCGCCGAGACGAATTCGAGGTTGATGCGCTGGCCGTCAAGAAGAGATGATTTGCCGAAGGTCTCGCCTGCCGCCAGGATGTCCGCAACCAGCTGTCCCTGCGCGTCCGTGGCGAGGCGCAGGTTCAAGAACCCTGGGCCTGCGACGTCAGCTTCTGCGATTGCGGGGGTTTCCAGGAGGACGTCGGCAAGCCACTGCGCAAGCTCGCGCGGGTTCGTACCGGCTTTCTTCGCCACCTGCAGTGCGATATTCGTAGCGTAATCGCCGTGCTCAGGGTTGCGCGGGCGCTCGACGGTCACTGCATCGGGCACGACGGATGCGTCGAGATTGTGGTCGGAAAGCACCTTGACGGTCGCTTCATGAACTGTTGTAGCGAGATCAGCTGGAGTCATGGGCAAACAGTCTAATTCACGTGCCGGACATTCTCCCTATTCCCCCATAAATGCCGCGCGACCCCCATTTGACTACCCCCACCATAGGTACTGAAAACGCTACTAGCTTGAACTTCTACAGACCTCATCCATTTGTGTGACCTAGCATACTTTTTGGTTTTCTCATTGCAGATGTCACCACAGTACTTTGGGGAGGTATTTTGTGTAGCCCTCTGACTCCAAGGAGTGTCTCAGTGGACAAGTTTCAAATTATTACCGACGCAGTAGGGGGAAGCCTCGGGCTTTCTGCGCTCGTTTCCACGATTCCCCTTCTCACATTTTTCTTCATGCTGCTCGCGGTCAAGGCCCGCGCGCACACATCCGGCGCAGTAGCGCTGGTCGCAGCTATTGCAGTCGCCGTCTTCGGCTTCAACATGCCAACCGAGATGGCACTTGCGACTGCACTACGCGGCGGATTGTTCGGACTCTTCCCAATCGTGTGGGTGATCTTGACCGCGATCTGGTTTTACCAAATTACGGTTGCATCGCGTCGCTTTGAAGATCTTCGCCTGGTCTTTGACAAGATGGGCAGCGGCGACGTCCGCATCCAAGCAATGCTCATTGCATTCTGCTTCGGTGGCCTACTCGAGGCCCTCGCTGGATTCGGCGCACCCGTCGCGATTACCGCGACGATGATCCTGGCGCTCGGCATCCCACCTTTGAAAGCCGCAACGGTAGTCCTGATTGCAAATACAGCGCCTGTGGCATTCGGCGCCGTCGCCATCCCCATTACCACCGCGGGCGAGGTCGGTGGCCGCACCCTCGAGCAAACGCAGAACATCGCCGCGATCGTTGGCCACCAGACCCCTCTGCTCGCATTCTTTGTTCCTTTCATCATCGCAGCAATTATCGACGGCTGGCGAGGCATCAAAGAAACCGCACCTATCGCGGTGACGATCGGACTGAGCTTCGGCATTGCCCAGTGGTGGACGTCGAACCACTTCGCTTACCAACTCACGGATGTCGTTGCCTGCATCGTCGCCCTTGGGGCTGCCTTCGTGGCGCTTCGTTTCTGGAAGCCTTCGACTACCGCCGCTCTCCGCGAACGCCTCGGCTTGCCTGAGTACGAGGACAATACTGAACTGCCTGGCACCCGAGTCTGGATGGCGCTGATGCCGTACGCAGTCGTGGTTGTCGTCTTCGGTCTAGCGAACCTGGGCACAACCATCCCGCAGTGGCTGAGCTCGTTCAAGATCAGCCTGACATGGCCTGTTATCGAGCGCGGACTGCTCTTCAACCAGCTGGGTGAGCCAATCAACACCGACTACACCTTCGCCTACATCAACAACCCCGGCACGCTCCTGGTCATTTCTGGCCTCATCGTCGCTATCGCCTACATGATCTTTGACGGCAACGGCCTCTACCAGCTCAACTGGGCACAGGTGGGGCGTGAATTCGTCGATACTTTCTGGCGCATGCGCTGGTCATCGACCACTATCATGTTGGTGCTCGCGTTGGCCTACGTCATGAACTACTCGGGCCAGACCGTTTCGATCGGCGAGTTTTTCGCCAACATGGGCGGCGTATTCGCATTCGCTGCCCCAGTGCTTGGTTGGGTCGGCGTGGCAGTAACCGGCTCCGACACCTCCGCCAACGCGCTCTTCGCCAATCTGCAAGTGACTGCGGCGAATAAGTTGGGGCTGAACCCAGACCTGATGCTGGCGGCGAATACGACCGGTGGTGTCGTCGGCAAGATGATTTCGCCGCAGTCGCTCGCTATTGCCGCAACCGCTGTGAATATGGAGGGTAAAGAGTCCGAACTCTTTAAGAAGGTCGCTGGCTTCTCGGCAGCATTCTTGGTAGCAGTGTGCGTAATTGTGTTCCTGCAAACCAACATACTGAGTTTTCTAGCCCCAACTGTTGTACCGTAGACGTATTACCATTATCTGTATCGTTCACGACCAACAAAGGAGTCCACATTGCGAGTAGCACTGTTTTCTACTTGTATCGGTGACGCCCTGTTCCCTGACGCGCACAAGGCTTCAGCGCTTGTTCTCTCTCGTCTGGGCTACGAAGTAGTCTTCCCTGAGGGCCAAACCTGCTGTGGCCAGATGCACGTCAACACGGGCTACCAGGAACAAGCTGTGCCGATCATCCAGACATACGCCGATGCGTTTGCCGACCCTTCCATCGACTATGTCGTGGCCCCCTCCGGCTCCTGCGCAGGCGCAGTTCGCGAACAGCACGTGCGCCTCGCCGAACGATACGGCAACAAAGCACTTGTCGACGGCGCTACGCAAGCAGCGAATAAAACCTACGAGCTCACCGAGTTCATCGTGGACGTCGCTGGCGTGACCAACCTCGGCGCGTTCTTCCCACACAGGGTGACTTACCACGAGTCTTGTCACTCTCGCCGCTTCCTGAAGGTCGGCGACCGCCCTTACAAGTTGCTTGAAGCCGTCGAAGGCATCGAGCTCGTGGACCTGCCGAACGTCGAAGAGTGCTGCGGATTCGGCGGCACCTTCTCGGTGAAACTGCCCGAGGTTTCCGCGGCGATGGTTTCCGACAAGGTGCGCCACATCAAGGAGTCAAAGGCGGAGTTTGTCACTGCCGGTGACTCCTCGTGCTTGATGAACATCGCTGGCGCGATGAGCCGCCAGCACAACGGCATCCGCGCGCTGCATATTGCAGAGATTCTCGCATCCACGAAGGAACACCCGTGGACGCCTACGACCGCTGCGTATTCGAAGGAGAAAATGCTGTGAAAGTTGCACTCGGCAAGCCAACGATGCCCCCAGTGGCGCAAGGACCGAACCACCTGCGTGGCTCGGAGCGCTTCGGACAGGCTGCGCACCACGAACTCGATAACGTTACGAAGCGTCGTAACCTCAACTACGCAACCACTGCTATTCGTGTAAAGCGTCAAAACGTTGTCGACGAGCTCGACGACTGGCAGGAGCTTCGCACCGCTGGCTCCACCATCAAGCAGGATGTTGCGGCTCGCATGCCTGAGCTGCTCGAGGAGTTCGAGCGCAACGTCACCGCGCGTGGCGGCCACGTCCACTGGGCGCGCGACGCCAAGGAAGCCAACGACATCATCGCTTCGCTCATTGAGGAGACAGGCGAGACTGAGGTTGTCAAGATCAAGTCGATGGCAACGCAGGAGATCGCGCTCAACGAAGAGCTGGAGAAGCGCGGCATCCACGCACAGGAAACCGACCTTGCGGAGCTCATCGTGCAGCTTGGTGAGGACTTCCCGTCGCACATTCTCGTGCCCGCAATCCACCGCAACCGCGAAGAAATCCGAAACATCTTCGTGGATAAGATGCCAAACACCGACGACTCACTGACGAACAACCCGGCAGAGCTCGCCGAAGCCTCCCGAACCTTCCTACGCGAACAGTTCATGAAGGCGAAGGTCGCGATCTCGGGTGCCAACTTCGGCATCGCGGAAACCGGTACCGTATCCATCGTCGAGTCCGAGGGCAATGGCCGCATGTGCTTGACCTTGCCGGAAACACTGATCTCAGTGATGGGCATCGAAAAGCTCCTGCCATCGTTCGAGGACCTCGGTGTCTTCCTGCAGTTGCTGCCACGCTCCTCCACCGGTGAGCGCATGAACCCGTACACCTCGCTGTGGTCCGGTGTTACTGAGGGCGACGGCCCGCAGAACTTCCACATCGTGCTCCTGGACAACGGTCGTACCCACGCGATGTCGAATGAGATCGGCCGCGAGGCGCTGAAGTGCATTCGCTGCTCCGCATGTCTCAACGTGTGCCCGGTCTACGAGCGCGCTGGTGGCCACTCCTACGGCTCGACGTACCCTGGCCCAATCGGCGCGATTATCACGCCGCAGCTGACCGGCATGGAGTCCGCCGAGGACCCGAACGCGTCGCTACCGTTCGCATCTTCCCTGTGTGGGCGCTGCAACGAAGTGTGCCCAGTGAAGATCCCGATCACAGACATCCTGCTTGAGCTTCGCCACCAAAAGGTAAAGGAGCACAAGCCTTTCCTGGAATCCACGGCCTTCGGCGCTATTTCCCTGCTGTGGGGCAAGCCTGCACTGTGGAACGCCGCAATGCACGTTGTAGCGCTGGGTCGCGTACTTGGCGGTTTCAAGGGCGAGATTTCCTCGATGCCCGGTTTCGTTGCTGGCTGGACCGACTACCGCGACGTAGCAGTTCCGCCGAAGAAGTCGTTCCGCCAGTGGTGGAATACGGACGAGGCGAAGGACCTCCTCGCTGAGGCCCGTCGCGAAGGCATCCCAGCTAATGTCAGGAAGGATGGCTAACAATGTCAAGCACCCGAAATGAAAGCGCGAAGCGCGAGATTCTTGACCGCATCCGCACTGCACAGAAGCTCTCCCATACCCCAGAGCACGTCGAACCTGTGCGCGAGTACCGCACCACCAGCGACCACACTCCCGAGCAGCTGCGCGAGATTCTCATCGATCGTCTCCTGGACTACAAGGCCACAGTTGTAGAGACAACGGAGGAGACCCTTGCCGCAGACATCGCCGATATTCTGGCGAAGCGCGAGGCAACCGAGATTGTTTACGCCCCGGGTCTCGACACCGCGCTGTTCGAAGAGTTTGCTGGCAGCGCCCGCCCAGACGACCCATCGAGCGATCCGCGTGAGCTCGGCACTATCGGTGCCGCAGTAACGGATTCCCACGTCACTTCAGCACAGACCGGTTCGATCGTGCTCGAAGCTGGCGAGCTGTGCGGCCGCCGTGCACTGTCACTGGTCCCCGATCGCCATGTGGTCATCGTCCGTCCAGAGTCAGTGGTCTACGGCGTGCCGGAAATGATCGCTCGCATCGATCCGGAAAAACCCGCTACCATGATTTCTGGTGGTTCAGCGACCTCAGATATCGAGCTTGTTCGTGTCGAGGGCGTCCACGGGCCCCGCGACCTGATCGTGATGGTTGTGAAGTAGAAACACACCGTCGACATTCCCTACCGATCAGCGCATCGGTAGGGATTTGTCTTTTCGCACCCCAACGGAAGGAATGCAATGCGCACCACAGCTTCAGTAATTGCGGCGCTCGGACTGCTTGGCATGGCCGTCGTAACGCCTGCTACTGCGCAGCCAGCACCGGCTGTGCAGTGGACCAAATGCCCGAAAGAAGTCAAAGATTCAACAGCGCAGTGCGGACACATCGACGTCCCCATGCGCTACAACCAGCCGAACGGCAAAAAGATTCAAATTGGATTCGTACGAGTCCCAGCGAAAACCCAAGCGCGCCGAGGCGCACTGTTTACCAACCCCGGTGGCCCAGGTGGCGACGCCTACGCTTACGCAGCCGGCAACATTCTTGATTTCCCGAAAGAACTCAACAACGAGTGGGACATCATCGGTGTGCAACCCCGTGGCCTGCCCGGCTCGACTGCACTTGAGTGCGCAATTCCCGATGTGAACGATCCTGGCCAGATAGCCAAGCTCACTGCTGACAGTCTCTTCAACGCAGGAGGTTTCAACCGTTCGGCCTGCCAAGGCGACAAGCCTGGCTACCCCGAAACCATCACCACGGAGAACACCGCGCGCGATTGGGAGGAAGTTCGACGCGCGCTGGGCTACCAGCAGATTTCCATCCTCGGTGTCTCCTACGGCACGTACCTTGGTTCCGTATACGCGACGCTATTCCCCCAGCACACCGACAAGGTTGTGCTTGACTCCGCAATGGATCCAACCCGTTCCTGGAACGGCATTGCCGCCGACCAACAAGCAGCGTACGAGAAGGCGCTCAACGAATACTTCGCGTGGGTAGCACTCAACGACGCCAAGTATCACATGGGCAACACTCCCCTGAAGGCGTACCAGTACTGGTCGCGCAAGGTAAGCGCGCAAGCGGGAACTAATCCCACCGTCACTCCCCCGCCTGCACGCGTTGGCGATCTGCCAGCGGGCCTGGAGTTCGCCGGACAGGCTGGCGCGGACGCCATGACAGCAGTCGGGAAAACCCGTGTCGAAGGTGAAGGCGTCATCAGCCGCATGCTGAACCCTGGTGCTGTACAAGCTAAGTCGCCGCTCCTGCAGGAGACCCGCGCTATGCTTCCAACCCCAAAGATGTGGGACTACCTGGCACGGTCCACAAACGGCACCCTGACCGCTGAAGAATCGAAGCAGCCGTCCAAGGAAGAGATTCAGCAGGCGGTGGATCAGATGATGGCGGTCGAGCAGCTGCAGGCTGCCCAGTGGTGCAATGAGAACGTTGTCCCCGGCGACCCAACGCTGCTCCCCTCATTTGCATGGTCACAGCTCACGGGAGACCCGTTTACGTTCTTCAACGCTTCACGCGGCTCAGGGTGGTACTGCAACGGCGCCGGCGCAGTCACCGGAATCGCGCCACTCAACGGGGCGGCATTAAAGACTCGCCCATTGCAGCTGTCCGCGACCCGTGACCCCCAGACGCCGTACTCAGGCCACGGACAACTCGCCCGCAGAATGGGAACCCAGGTAGTCACGATTCACGGCCCGGGCCACGCGCACTTCGGCACCGGCAATAAAGTTGTCGACGCCACCGTCATCAACTACCTGCGCACCGGCAAGGCCGATCGCACTGATGCACCAGGCTACTGGGAGGCCCAATAGCAGCTACTTTCCGCAGTCTTAGGCCAGTTATGTGCCCAGCATATCTGGTGCTAAGATTGCGTCATTGCTTGTGAATAAGCAGTGAGTCTCCGTAGCTCAGCGGATGAGAGCATCGGTTTCCGGTACCGAAGGTCGCAGGTTCGAATCCTGTCGGGGACACAATTTTCCGTGAGGGTTTTGCATATCTCACCACCCACGATTTGCAAAACTCTCTAGGCACCAAAATGGCACTCCAAAAGGGGTGCCATTTTGGTCATTAACCCAAAACGCGCCATTCCAAAATGGGAAACTCGCTCCAAAATGACGAAAACGCCGAGAACCCCCATACCTTCTATGTGTTCTCGGCACCTGTGAGCGCACCCCAAACACTCACTTCCCCCGACTACATCAGTTCTTCCCACTCAGCATCTACCAGCACAGTCCCGTCATCGGACACGCCTACAGCGGGAAGTACCTCTAACGGTGGAATCCCAAACGACATGAGCATGCGCCCAAACGCTCGCTGACTCGGATAGTGCTCATCTTCTAGCCCCTCAGCATCCAGAATGACTTGCTCGGTCAGCACGGAAAGTCCGTACCAGAAATCCTCACGACTCC
The DNA here is from genome assembly GCF_054166365.1 of Corynebacterium sp. UMB8791. NCBI lineage: Bacteria > Bacillati > Actinomycetota > Actinomycetes > Mycobacteriales > Corynebacteriaceae > Corynebacterium > Corynebacterium sp. UMB8791. The sequence continues at coordinate 70,755 of NZ_JBSZCG010000114.1, forward strand.
CGCGATACGTAAACGCCATGTAGCGAGTAGAAGCATCGTCTACGTCCCCGAACGTGAGGTCGCATCCTGGCTCCCAAGCATTTGCAGCATGCAGTTTGGCGATTTGCAGAAGCGTCAGAAGTGGGTTCTCGCGCGGGTCGATTAGGACCAGAAACTCGTCCGGGATCTCATCGACTTCGCGCCATTGCGCAACCTCTGCGCGGAGATGTCCAGCACTTACGTTTGGTTTGAAATTAGCAATCATCAGTCACCTTCCACTGCTCCGGGATTGCAAAACCGCCATCATCGAGGTAATGGTCCTTCCAATCCAAAATGGCGCGTTTCCAACGGGTGGGATCAGTCTCTTGCCACCCGTGGTCACGCTCGACAGAAAGATGCCCGTCTAGAAGGCGGGCGGTCGCGTCCGTTACGTCACCTGCCAGTGTGTAAGCGAAATCGCCAGGAAATAGAGCATCGGCCCATCGGATAAACGGCAAGAAAAGCGGGTCGTTAAAGTCCTCGCATGGCGGTTCCACCACAGTGCCATCCGGCAAGTGCTCGTAGTCGATGACGTGCTGGTTTTGCGCCATTTCCGTCTCGGCAATGTCCATCAGGCGGATCAAACGAGACGTGTTGAGAATCATCGCCCCATCAAGTGCTTCACCGTTTACACGCTTGACCCACCCGGCATGCACCAAACGCTCAATGCACTCTTTGAGTGGATACTCCGGTTCGCGCCACCAGGGACGCTCGTAGGCTTCCTCCGGGATGTAGTGAATCATCCCGACACAACCATGGCGGAAGTTCCCGTGACGGTCGATGATTTCTCCGGCGTAGTCATCGGCGTATTTGCTCACATGTGCGAGCGCGGTCTTGTCGTAGTACTCCAGTGATGGAGTCATCACTTGCATCACTGCGTCGTTGAGAATTTCTCCCAAATTGTCTCCTTTTGCTTGGGTTGCTAGCACGGAGTTGCGCCAACGATTTTAGAACCTTATTCCAGGGTGTTTGCGCATGTCAAGGGGTGTTTTTATCACTTAGTAGGCGTGGGATACACGTAGTAAGTAGAGGTGTTTTATGGCGCTGTATTGGGGCGTGAAAGTGTCGCGCGATCAGCAGCTGGGGACGTGCGTTTCCACGGAAGAAGCCGGCATTCAATGAAGGTGAACCTACATAGAAAGTAAGGGCGAATCAGGACGCAAGCAGGCAGTTGTTCCCGCTCGTGCTGACTGGACTACTCCTCGCCCGGATCAGCGTTGAGTTCCTCGCGTGAAAGTGGTTCCACCCCTGCATTACCACGCAGTTCGTTGATCAGATCACAGATCCAGCCGTAATCAATTTCGTCATCGGTATCGATCATCGCTATTGGGATCAGATCGTCTATCGAGGGGCGCTTCTTTCCTGGTTTGTCCAATATGCCCTCCTTGCACAACTAGACCGCTTGGTACGGTAGCGCCGTTTCGCGCGAAATGTCAAGAACATTTGTTCGACATAGTAGGTGTGCGATCACTTCCCAAGTCGCTCGCGTTTCTTCGCGCGGGTTATGAGACAATGCGAAACAGTACTTACCCCAATGGAAGCAGGTAGTTCATGATCCGCGACGCGCAAGCAGCAAACGAGGAAATCTCCCCGAACTCCTTCGAAGTGCAGCGCCTACAAGAAGCGCTCCCGAATTACTTCGATGCGGACGGCAACTTCCAACTAGAGAAGTTCCAAACCATGTTGAAAGAGCAGGAAGTCGAACTCTCCCGCGAGTCCTACGAACTCGGTTTTCTCGGCAAGTCCTACGCGCAACTACTCACGTCCGCACAGACAGAAACCGTCATCGTGCCAAACACCGCGCACAACCAGGACAAGCGCAACGCTGATAGTCACAACGTCTACATCACTGGCGACAACCTGGACGCGCTCAAGCACCTCTCGAAGTCGTACCGGGGGAAGATCAAGTGCATTTACATCGATCCTCCCTACAACACCGGCAAGGACGATTTCGCCTACGTAGATTCGTTCGATTTCACGCCTAAAGACTTGGAAGAACTCATCGGGGTTTCCCACGAAGAAGCGCTGCACATTCTTGACCTGCACGGCAAGGCTTCTCACTCGGCGTGGCTGACGTTCATGCTTCCCCGTCTCGTGCTCGCTCGAAACCTCTTAAGCAATGACGGGGTTATTTTCATCTCCATCGATGGAAACGAACTCAGCAACCTGCAACTGCTGCTCGATAGTGACGTGTTCGGAGAACAGAACCGGCTGGGAACGATTGTTTGGAAAAATGCCACAGACAACAACCCCTCACGAGTCGCTGAAGAGCATGAGTACATTGTCGTGTTCGCCAAGGATGAGCGCGTGGTCGAAGAGGTTTGGCGCTCACCCGAAAGTGCAATTAAAGACATGCTCGTTGCCAAGGGTGAGGAACTCATCGAGAAGTACGGGGAAACTGACCGTCTTCAGGCTGAGTATTCAGCATGGTTGCGAGCGCACCGACAGGAAATGGGTGAACTCGATAATTACAAATACATCGACCAGGAAGGCATCTACCAGGGCAGTCGTTCCGTTCACAACCCCGGTAAAGAGGGATACCGCTACGACGTGATTCACCCTGAAACGGGCAAGCCCACAACGCAGCCCATGATGGGTTACCGCTTCCCCGAATCGACCATGCGCGAACTCCTAGACCAGGGGAAGATCATCTTCGGGGCAGATGAGAACAAGATCGTGGAATTAAAGGTCTACGCGCACGAGTACGCGGTGAAACTCCCGAGCGTGATTAATCTGGATAGTCGCACGGGGGCGAACGAGGTTCGAGAATTGTTCGGGGGCGTGAAGGTTTTTACTAACCCCAAGCCGGTGAGTCTTCTTACCCAGTTGCTTTCGTTTGTTGCTAAGGACGGAGACACCGTTCTCGATTTCTTCTCCGGCTCATCGTCTACCGCACACGCGGTCATGGCGCTTAACGCCCGAGACGGGGCGAACCGGCGCATGATCACTGTCCAGATTGCGGAGCCGATCACGGATAAAAATGACACTGGGCGCAATGCTCTCGCCCAAGGATTCTCCACCATCGATGAGATCGGGCGCAAGCGCATCGAACTCGCAGCGGACAAGATCGCCCAAGACACCGGCGCGAGCATCGACTACGGCTTCAAGCACTACACGCTAGTCACTCCAGAGCAGGATGAAATCGACCGGCTGGAATCTTTCAATCCGGGCGAGGGGTTGTTCAATATTGATCCATTAGAGCGCTTGAATTTCGAGGACGCGCCCGCGAAAACGGTCATGCTCACAACCTGGGCGGTTCACGACGGTTACGGACTCACCCCAGAGGTCAAACAAGTTGAGCTCGACGGCTACACGCTCGACGTGGTTGGCTCATCCGCCTACATCATCGATGGCGGGTTCACCCCCAAGGACGTAATTGCGCTCATCCGTTTAATTGAGTCCGACCAACTTCATATTAACCACCTCGCATACTTCAATACGGCACTGTCATTCGTAGTGCTCACGGAGTTGAAGCAGGCGCTCAACCAGGTCTCTACTGGCAAGATTCACGTGGAAGCGCGGTGGTAGGACAATGAAAGTCAGGCTCCAGGAATTAGAGCATCAGCGCCTAGCGGTGCAAGCGGTCACGACCGTGTTTGAGGGAGTGGACTTCGGTGCGAGATCAGCCGTCAACCCCGAGATCACCTCGGACATGCTCCCGACGATTCAGGAGAACATCGAGGACATACAAGGTGGGCGCGTTATCGACTTACCCATGATTCCTCCCGAGAAGCGCATGTCCAGCGCGAAGAACTACCTCGGGCTAGACGTGCGCATGGAAACTGGTACGGGCAAGACCTATGTGTTTACCCGCACCATGTACGAACTTCACGCTCGCTACGGGTTCAATAAGTTCATTTTGCTTACCCCATCAGCGCCGATTCGAGAGGGTACGAGTGATTTCATCCGCTCGGACTACGCGGACGAACACTTCCGTAAGTTCTACGATTCACAGATTGTGCTGCAAACGCTCGCGGGCAAGCCGAAGCACAAGCGGGGACGGCGACGGATGATCCCGCCCGAGATTCGGGAGTACGCCGAAGGTGCTGATTACGATGCTAAACGCATCGACGCGCTCATCATGACCGGCGCAATGCTGCAATCTCCCACGCTCTCGCGCGACGATTACGACCAAACGCTTACCGCTGATGGATATGACTCGTCTCGCCCGTTGGATATTCTCGCCCGCACTCGTCCAGTCGTGATTATCGATGAGCCACACCGTTTCGCCCGCAACCAAGCCACCTTCAAGAGAATTGTCGAAGAGCTTCAGCCAGGGGTCATCATCCGCTATGGCGCGACCTTCCCCAGAACTAAAGGGACGAAAACCAAGCCGTCCACGCCGGATTATGAAAACCTTGTCTACGAACTGAACTCAGCGCAAGCCTTCAACAACTTGCTCGTCAAGGGTGTGAAGGTGCAGTACCCGGATGCTATCGGGGAAGATGAGGTCAAACTGAAAGTGACCGCGCTTAACGCAAAGGAGAAGACGGTCACGATCCGCAATGAGTCCACCGGCAAGTCCTACCACCTGGATAAACAGAACAACCTGCTCGGGATGATTCACCCGTCACTATCCGGGATCTTGCTAGAGAACGTGGGTAAGTCGAAAGATTCCGGCGTAAACGTCGCCATGTTGTCTAACGGTGCGGAGTTGCCCAAGGACTACGCAATCATGACCGGCTCGTTCTCCCAGTCCTATCAGGAGACGATGCTGGAGCAAGCGCTCGCTAACCACTTCAAGATCGAGCGAGACTTATTTGAGCGTGAGCGCAAGATCAAGCCGTCCACGCTGTTTTTCATCGACTCCATTCACTCCTACCGTGGGGAAAACAACGACGGTTGGTTAAAGGTTGCATTCGAGCGCAAACTGAGAAAGTCCATCGAGGACACAATCACCGAGATTTACGAGGACGGGGCGCTCACCCCGGCTATGCAGGAGTACCTGCCGTATCTGGAAGCGACCTTGCAAAACATAGAAGGTGCTCATGGTGGCTATTTCGCGGAAGACTTGAACGCTACTGATGAGCAGGTGACCAAACAGGTTCAAGCGATTCTGCGCGATAAGAACAAACTCATGTCGTTTAGAGATGAGCGTGGGCACTACAACGTCATGCGGTTCATCTTCTCGAAGTGGACCCTTCGAGAAGGCTGGGATTTGCCCACGGTATTCCAGATCGTGAAGATGCGCTCGTCCGGTTCGGAGAACTCGAAACTGCAAGAGGTTGGGCGTGGGCTTCGCCTTCCGGTGGATGAGTACGGAAACCGGGTGACCGCTGATGCTGACCAGTTCTTCCTGACCTATCTCGTGGACTTCACCGAGCGCGAGTTTGCTGATCAGTTGGTCGATGAGATTAATGCGGACACCGTGCGCGTGATTAACGTGAATGACCGGCTGGCGGACGTGGCGAAGGCGCGTGGGGTGGAGCCGACGTTCCTCATGGCTGAAATGCTTATGGGTGGCTTCATCGAACCGTCCGGCGAGGTGAAAGAGGACAAACTAGGCGCGTTCCTCCAGACCTATCCCGAGTTCGCAACGGGCGTGAACAAGAATCGCATCAGGAAAGAGAAACCAGGACACAAGGAAGCCCGCAAGCGCAGCGCCACGATTCGCCCGAAGGCTTACGAGCGTTTGCGCTCTCTGTGGGAAACGCTCACGCAGAAGTACGTCCTGATCATCCAAGAGTTGTCGCCGGAGCAGATCGACGCGGGGCTGGATGAGGTCTTGCAAAACAATGACCGCATTTTCGTGCGCGATACGAGGAAGGTCTTAGAAAAAGAGGTTCGACGCGGGCGGGAACTGTCCCTGCCGAAGACTTATACGGTCGCGGGACACCACGAGTCGAACACGCATCTGCCTTATGGGGAGTTCTTGAAGCGGGCGCACACGTCCACGGCACTTCCCGTGGACACGATCCACCGTGCGCTCGCGCGGAATAATGACGTGCTTAACCTGCAAGACTCTCACTTCAACATAGAAAGTCTCAACAGGTTCCTGCGCCGGTTCCACGAATGGTTTGACCGGGAGTTCGCTACCCGGTTTGAATACGCCCACGTCGGCGTGCGCGGTGGTGACGATCCGCTGACCAAGACTGACGGTTCCCCGAAAGACACCATCGAGCGCACCCGCTTGGGACGTTTCCAGGACAACGAAAAGGTTCCCCCGGAGACGTACCTGTATGACGTGTTCGACTGGGATAGTTCGATTGAGCGCGACACCATCATGGATTCACTCTCGAAGAAATTCGACGGAGTAGTTGAAGTATTCGGCAAGATCCCCACCCGCTCGATCAAGATCCCCACCTACTCGGGGCAAACGACTTCGCCTGACTTTATGTACGTGATCAAGCGCAAGAACGGGCGCAAATCAGTCAACTTCGTGGCTGAAACGAAGGGAATGGATGAGGATTCGCAACTGCGCGGGACTGAAGTAAAAGCAATTACGAGCGCATCTAAGTTCTTCGAGCAACTGCGGAACAACGACGTGGACGTGTACTTCACATCCGTGCTGAACTCAGATGGGGTCATCGAGATCATTGAGGACTTGTATGCGGGTGAGTCCGTGGGAGTGAAAGCGAGGACGAAAGCGGGCGAGTAAATGGTGAAGAAAAAGTCGAACCCGGCGTTTCCTCGGCGTGACCGCAAGATCTGCTGGATCTGCGAGAAACGCCCTGCGGATACCCAAGAACACGCTTTCAAGAGTTCCCGGATCAAGAAGATTTGGGAAGCGGGAGGTAGACAACCGTTAGGCACTATCGGCAGTGACGGGCGCTTTTACAAGATGAGTGGTCCAAATCATGGGATCTTCATGTTCGGTAAAACCATCTGCTCTTACTGCAATAACCAGTTTTCGCAGCCGTTTGACATGGCGTATGACCACTTCATGGACTTCATCCTGGATGACTTGGAGTATTTCAAGCATCGGCGCGAATTCAACTGGGATGAGATTTTCGCGGATACCCCTTTTGATCAGCGTCACCTTGCGCGGTATTACGTGAAGCATTTTGGGTGCAAGATGTACGACACAGGTTATGAGGTACCGGAAGATCTTCGGTGCTACTTGCACGATCTTGACATGGTTCAAACGTTCAATCTTCTGCTTTACAAGGATTACGAGCACGTGCGAGGACTTGATCCAACCCGCCCAGAGGACTGGTTCGCACCGTATTCGAACGCTTGTCAGATTCTCGATTTGCAGATGCACGAGATTGGTTTTGGTGCGTGTCTTCAAGATGGTTTTATCGGGGCGACGTTTCACTGGATTGAGAATCCATCCCGACGAACAGAAACATTCTGTTTCGGTTTTCAGCCAGTGGCGTACATGCGAGATGTGAGCGAGTTGCCGTATCAGAATCTCTGGGAGGGACTGCCACGGCGCAATGAAGTATTCGAAATAGAAGATGACACGAAAAGAGTCATCGAGCAAGCAGCGAAGTTCGCTGAAGATGTGCAGGAGTTCGAAGCGGATAAAGATTCGGGGAAGTTCTCTGCTGAAGAAATGGTAGTTCGCAGTGTCGAGTTAAGTGTCAGGCAGAAAGTGATCCAGGCAGATGCTCAACGGGTGCTAGGACACCAGCAGAAACTGTTTGATCAACTCGGGTTTGATCTTGAAGCGAATTCAACGCGCAAGAGGAAGAATCCTCCATCGCGTTGAGGAAGGTTCGCGCATGGGGGCACGCTGTGTCAATCTGGCACACGCCTGTTCCTACACCACCCAGCGCAAACAGAAAAACCTACTAGGTAGGTTTATTCCAACTACCTAGTAGGTGTGCTCTCCCCAGATACCCGATTACTTGTCTGCGAAGTGTTGTACGCAGAAGTAATGTCCTGTTACGGGGTCTTGAGCAATACCGATACCGACTTTAGGAGCACGCCCGTTCGTTGCCATGGTACTTGCATGCCCAACCGAACCAGCGAAAATGTTAAAGAAATTCTTGTAAGTGTATGTATCAAATGCCACGTTTTCTAGCCCACGAGTATTATAATTCGAGTGCCAGATCTCATCCCCAGGCGTTTGAGCAAGTTCATTAGCAAACCGCTGTGCTGTTGCTTCTAGAGAAAGATCATACGTAAGTGGGTTAGCGTGCTTATCATTAGACCGCCATTCGACAATCTGCATGAATTGAGCCCTACGCGCTTGCTGAATATCACTAGAGGTTAAAGGCGGGTTCTTCTTACCAAGCTTGCTGTTTTCCTGTTTGCACTTGAAATAATCAGGAGTGTTTTTCACGCACCCGTCAGCATCCGGTTTGCGCCCACCGTTCGAGGGCGCAGGACTATTCGACGGTTTCGCACTGTTCGATGGGGGCGTTTGTGCCCCATTATCGGAAGACGAGGATAAATCCCCTGTCCCGAAAATAAGTCCCAGGATCAGGACGATGACGGTAACAGCAGCACCGGCGTACTGCATGAGTTGTTGCGGGTTAGGCACTGTAAACACTTTCTTGGAAAAGTTGATACGAAAACTATGAAGTCTTCATTATCATAACCTCCCACCCCACTTAGGCTGCGCGGTAGTCCGGCATCGTTCCCGTAGGATCTACTCTCATCTCCTGATACGCATCATCAACTACACCAGTGATCACAATCTTTTCGGCGTGGTCAAAACTGGCGCTGTCATTTACGCAGTAGACAAGCATGAAAGATGACTCATTCCACACCATCACCATGCACAATGGCTTGCTCTCAGTCGAGGGAAGGGGGCATCCGAGAGCGATTTTAGATCCGATGGTAGGAGTGCATTTGTGCTGGTGATAACGTTTTTCGAGGAGTGGGCGGGAAATGTGCGTGGGTTTTGGCGGGAAACGTTTTGTAAGGGGTTGCGTTTGGGGAGGTTAGGGAGTTTCGCAAATGGCTCCATTACCCCCGCTGCCTGGCGTTTTGCTTGGTGGCGGGGTTCTCGCTTCGTTTACAACAAAGCGGCAACTACTGCCCGCTTTCCTTCTCGGCGCTCCTTTTGACCAGATCCACGATCCACTGAAAGTTATCACTCGAATTAATCTCATCGGGGTCAACTTTTACGAACGCCAGTGGGCGCGCCGAGCCCGGTCGGCGATTACGCATCTCATCCTTGGTTTCCGGCACCGCGAACATCTCCCTTACGCAAAATAGACAGCTCGGTACAGAACGGGTTGAGTGTAGCACTCCAGCACCGTCAGAGAGCCTTCATGCGTTAAAACTCCGGCGGAATCACAATCCAGGCCACAACATAAAGAATGAACAAAGGTACAAACGCCGTAACGAGTCCGATAAGCACGATACCGATTCGAACAAGTGCAGGATCGAGGCCAGCATACTCCGCGATTCCCCCGCAAACCCCGGCAATATATTTGTCCACCATGGAGCGCTGCAGGCGCTTTGGGCTAGGGTTTGGCTGGTACTGGGGTTGGTTCATTGGGAAGGACATAGCGCCTCGCTTTCCTTTTGGCTATCTACGGAGCTGGGAGTTGGCTTGAGCCCCAAGTACTCCTTGGAAGAACTTGGTCAGCGTCGGGATATCGTTGGGGTCAAGGTGGTCAAAGACGAGCCGCCGAACGCTTTCAACATGGCCTGGTGCCGCTGCCTCCAGACGACGCAAGCCGTCGTCAGTCAAGGTGACGAGAACACCTCTAGCATCACCAGGGCATTTCTGTTTCAACACCAGCCCGCGCTTCTCCATGCGGGTGACCTGGTGCGAAGTGCGAGAACGGTCCCACTCCAGAACCCAGCACAGATCGCGCAACCGCATGGTGTGTTCTTCAGCTTCAGACAGACTGACAAGCACCGAGAACTCTGGCGAAGAGAGATTGGAATCTGCCTGGAGGGTGTCGTCGAGAGCGCGGGAAATCTTCCGCGAAGTGGCAAGCATGAGCCGCCAGAGGTCCTGTTCGGCGTCGCTGAGCCAGTGTGGTGCGTCAGACATACCTCTCACTGTAGTAGATCCCCAATCATGTTCATAGCATCCATCAATTAGTCTTCAGTTGCTCAATTTCGTAACGGTTGTCGCTGGACACGCCGTCGTAACGGTTGGGATAGCAGGTCAGCACAATGACTTGAGCGTGCTTGCCCACCCTATTAAACAGTGCGTTCATCAGTTGCAGGCGGTGCGGGTCTGTTGCTCCAAGAGCGTCGTCAATGACCACAGGAACTGGGGAGGTGCCGTCGCGGGCGACAAGCTCTGCTATCGCGAAGCGGGTCAGCAGTGCCAATTGTTCTTGCGCACCACCGGATAGTTCTTCGATCGGTAGTGACACACCCGCGACGTTTCGCCGAGTGATTTGTAGTTGGTCGTCCAGTTCGAATTCCACATCTCGGCCGAACAACGCCCCCGCATACCCTTCGAGCGCCGCAGCGAACGGTGCCGCATAGCGCGCATTCGCTTCTTCGCGGTAGCGCTGCAGTGTGTCGTATAAGAGTTTGGTTGCCTCGGCGCGACGCTTCGTGCGGTGGTATTCAGATTCGGCAGCATCGAGGGTTGCTTCAGCGCGGTCAACCTTTTCCGCAATGCCGGAGGCCATCTCGAAGTAGCTTTTCAGCTCTGCGATGCGCTTGTCGGCCGCTGTGTAGCGATCCTGCAGGTTCACTAAACGGGTCTGCGCGCTCTCGAGCAGTGCCTGTGCCATATCAACATTCGCGTCCTGTGCCGCCGCCGTCACTTCATCCAGCGTGGCACGGGCGGCGCTAAGGCTTTCTGCTGCGGCTTGCTGGGCCGCATCCAATTCTTCAAATGTGGCGTGTTCCTGGTCTGCGCGCAGCTCTTCTTTTGCGTTTTGCACAACTTCCTCGTGGGTCGAAAGTTTCGTCTCCAGAACCAGTAGCGCTTGTTGCGCTTTGCGTTCTCGGTGGAGCTCCAATGCGGCGGCAGCTACTTCTGCATCATGCTGTGCCGTCTGTAAGGCTGCTTCGGCGGATTCGAATTCCTGCTCCGCGACTTCTCGTTCCAACTCCGCGGGATCCTCGCCCAGGGTTGCTGCGTGTTCCGAGTGCAGTTTCTGCAGTCGCACGTGGCGTTCCTGTAGCGCAGACAGGTCTCTGCCTGCGAGAATATCTTCTCGACGCCGCTTCGCCTCCTCCACGCCCTGGGCAAAGGCTCGGTGCTCATCACGCTTCGCACGCACTTCCGCAACGTCTTCACAACCGAGCTCCGCGAGCATTTCTTCAAGCGCACGCTCTGCTGCCTCCACCGCACCGTGTTCACCCACACTGTTGGCACCCGCGCTGTACGCGAGATGGAATTCACCGAATTGGAAGGTGGTGGCGTCGAAAAGCTCGATGGTCCGCTCCCCATCAACGTGAGTGGGGGCGTCATCGTGGATGAACGTGGCGTCTTCGGCACGCACGGTCAGCTTTGCGGTCGCCGCGGCGCGGATGGTGCGTTGGATTTTCACCTCGCTTGCAGCTTCCTCAGCGCGAGCCGCATCCGCGTCGGTGACAGGCCGGACGGGTGATTCGGAAACGAGCTTTTGATATTCAGTCTGTGCGGCCTCGATCTGGTCAAGCACTGCCTGCAATTCCGTCAGCTCTTGCTGGCACAGCGCATACTCCCGCATGGCACGGGTACGACGTGCGGTCTCACGCGCTTTCGCCAGCTCGGTTTGGTGCCGCTTTAAGGCATCGGTGAGTGAGGCAATGGTTGCTGCTTCCTCATCGTTGGCTTGCTGCGCGAGAGCCCTCTCCTTCTCGAGCGCGACGTGTTGCTCACGTAACTGCGCAAGGCGCTGCTCAAGCTTTTTCCTGTTCTCCACGTCTTGTGCGGCGCGCTGTGCTGTAAGCTCCGCGTACTTCACAGCCTCCTGAGCTGCCTGGCGCTTGGAAACGACCTCTTCGGCGTATTTCGCGTCGACTTGTCGGGCTTCGAGATCCTGCTGCGCCTGGGGCAGCTCATCCTGAATCTGCTGCATTTGCTGCTGCAGCCGCTCTACTTCTACGACTTCATCGTCGAATTTCCGCTTCTGATTCACCAGTTCTTCATGCTGTTGGCGTGCGTCTTCGACCACTTTCTGAAGCTTGTCGTATTCACCACGCGGCCGACCAGTCGATGTGAAGTACGCTGCGTATTCGTCGCTGATGCGCTGCATGAGCGCAGTGTCATCGTAAGCAGCCTCCTCTGCGCTACGTCCAGCGTCCCCGTCAAGGGTCCTCACAACACTTGGGATGCCAGCTGCGCTGATCCCTGCTGCGAACTGCCCCTGGCGCAGGAAGAGCGTCGAGGCGAGCTCCTGGTCAAGGTTTTCCGCGAGGATCCGCGCAAGCTCGTCGTCAGCCTCGCGGCCGGTGTATTGGCGCAGCTGCGGTCTGGTGATGTTGAGCTCCGAGTACTTCCCTTTCCCCCACTGTTTGGCAATGGTGAAGCTGTAATCGCCAACCGTCGTCTCAAGCCGCACTGCAGGCGAAACGTCCCTCCCGATCGGAGTGAGCACGCCAATCTTCTTGCCTCCGGCAGTGTGGCGTTCGTTGAGCACTGTCGTCAGCGCGTCAAGGATGGTGGATTTGCCTGCTTCGTTATTGCCATGGATCACGATCACACCGGTATCTGGCAGGTCTCGGAGTTCTAATCGCTGAATACCACGGAAGTTTTCAATGGTGATCGAATGGATGCGCATCTAGTTCACTTCCTTGGAGAATCGGAACAGAAGGTTCACTGCGTCACGGGCTGTCGCAGAGCCTGTGACATCATCTTGCACGGAAGCCTGGCAGATCAGGTCCCGCATCGCCTCGGCCGCGTAACCGCTCAGCGGAAGGTTTTCGAGCTCTTCATCGCTGGGCGCCAAGTGCAAGCTCATGAGGCGCTCACGCTCATACAACGCGGCAAACACCGGCTCAAGCCGCCCTATCGCCTGCTCAAAGGTAGCCATCGCCGCAAGGCCAAGCGTGCCACGCACCGAATACTTCACCACCGTGCGGTCTTTGTGCTCGTAGCGTTCAAGCTGATCCACAATCTTTGCGACGTCCCCTTCGTCACTAACCTCCCAGTCCAGTGCCTCAAACGTCCATGCTCCTGTCTCAACTGGCTCGACGTTCACAGTGCAATCGTCTGCGGAGGACTTCGCAATCTCGACGACGAGGGCATTGCCGGAGTTGACCTCGCCGCCACCGTCGGGGCCGCCGGTGGCGAAGTCGTGGAAATCAGTGGTTTCCGGGCTGCCCGAGAACCATACACGGCCACTCGTGCCGAGCGACTGAGTGGAGTGCGTATCCCCCAACGCGACGTAATCGATCACCCCTGAGGCCAGCTTTTCCTCCAACAAATCCAAATCGATGAGCGCTTCGGCTTGTTCTTTCCCGTAGCCATCTACTTGGCCGTGCCCAACGAGGACGCGGATCGTATCCGTCGGCTCCAAGTCACGTACGGCGCGGGCACAGAGGTCCTCAGAGGCGTATCGGGCTTTGAGAGGCGCGCCGACAAGCTCAACGCCAGGGACGACCTCTACGGGATCGAAGGAATCGAGCACGAGCACATTCTCAAGGTCATCGGTGGCGTGGAAAATGGAGTCCGCCACCAGCGGGTCGTGGTTGCCCGGGAGCAAGTACACCGGCACTGGCAGGCGCTTCAGCACCTCGAGTGCTCGACCAAGCGTCTCCCGTTCGAGCGCGTTGTGCTCAAACACATCACCGGCGATCACAATACAGTCTGCATCATGCTCCGTGGCTACTTGGCCGAGGCGTTCAACGGCGCGCAAGCGGGCGTCGTCAAACCTCGATTGGGCTTCGGAGCGCAGAAACTTCCGAGTCATGCCAAGCTGCAGGTCAGAGGAGTGGATAAATCGAAACGTGTTCACATACTCACTACTACCAAACGGCTCGGACATTAGTCTTCGGTTTCAGTCAGAGCGTAGAACAGATCTTCGATATCGGAGACAGCCCGCAGCTGGTCGATGTTGGTAAAGGAAATCGTCTGCATCGCCTTGTGCAACATCGTGATGTCAGAATCTTCGATCATCGGAGCGACTTTCGGGGTAGGCAAATCAGGTAGCGCGCCGCCTTCCCAAAAGTCGGGCTGCGGGCGCGGTGCAGACACCGTGACTTCGCCCGGCGCGTCAGGCTGCGCTGCCTCGTGCTGCACAGTCGGTGGCGCCATGCCGGTCAGTCGCGCAATCGAACTATCCCGGAGTTGGAGAATGAACTCGTGGTGTTCGCTCATGCGCTGTGCTGCCTGATACCCCACTGCGACAATGTGTTTGCAGGCTACGGCGGGGTCGGGGCAGCTACAGTGCAGCCGAAACTCCTCAGGACCGTTGGCGATCAGGGTGTCCAACGCCTCATCGGTATAGACGCCATTGCGCGCTTTCATCAATGCGGCGGAGTCGTGCGCAATGTCGGACAGCAGCCCGCCTATGTCAGCGGCAGTGCGACGTGGCAGTTCGATCACAGTGTGGAACGGTTCGATTTGTGACCCCGTCACAACCGCATCAATCCCGCCCAACCGGGGATAGAGCTCGGCAACGTGGCCGCCGTTGGCGTACGCAATGCCCCGCTTGATGCGACCGGCATCGCTGTAGCGTACTACTGCTTCCCAGATTCTGCGGCCTGCGGCATTCCACGTCGCAGGCACATCTTTGTACCGCGATCGAGTCTCAGAAGCTTGCTGCGCCTGCTTCTGCTCCGGGGAGCGCCGACGTGCGCCGAAGTTTGCATAAATAACGTTGTCTTCGCGTGGTCGCTGAGTGCTCATAGGTTGCGCTCGCCTCCGTTTCCTCGGTAGCTCATCAGCTGTGCCAGATCGTCAGCGTCGAGTTCCGTAATCCAGCCTTCGCCCTCGCCAATCACCGCACCTGCCAGGTGCATCTTGCCATCCAAGATGTCCTGGATCGATTCCTCCATGGTTCCGCGCGTAATCATCTTGTACACCGTGACGTCTTTCTTCTGGCCAATGCGGAACGCACGGTCCGTCGCCTGGTTTTCCACGGCGGGATTCCACCAGCGGTCAAGGTGGATCACCATCGATGCAGCAGTCAGGTTGAGTCCGGTACCACCTGCTTTGAGGCTCAGCAGCATCGCGCGCGGCCCGTTCGGCTCCTGGAAACGCGCAACCATTGCGTCTCGCGCGCTCTTTCCTACCCCACCGTGGAGGAACGGAATGATCTCGCCGAGGTAGTCGCTCAGGTATGGCTGCAGGATGTCACCAAACGCTTTGTACTGGGTAAAGATCAACACTCGTTGGTCGGTTCGCACTGCCTCATTGAGCAGCTCCACAAGGCGCGCGACCTTGCCGGACCTGTGGTGGCCGTCGGCAAGTACTGGTGATCCATCGCCCAGGAAGTGAGCCGGGTGGTTGCAGATCTGCTTGATGCGAGTAATCGTGGCAAGCACCAGGCCTTTACGCGCCATACCCTTGCGTTCCTGCAGTTCGCGCTGCATGCGGTCAACGAGTGCTGTGTAGAGCGCCGCTTGCTCCGCAGTCATGTCCACTGTCAGTACATGCTCAGCCTTGTCCGGCAGGTCGTCAATGATAGCGGTGTCTGTCTTCAGCCTGCGCAGGATAAACGGTGCGGTGAGGCGCTGCAGGCGCTCCCCCATCTCGTCTGCGAGGCCCTCGTCCCGGCGCGACTCAATTGCCCGAGCGAAGTGGTTGCGGAAGAAGGACTGCGAGCCGAGGATGCCGGGGTTCACAAAGTCGAGGAGACTGCGCAGTTCAGAGAGCTTGTTTTCAATTGGAGTGCCTGTCAGCGCGATACGGTGGCGAGCTGGCAGCGCTCGCACGCTTTTCGACGCCCTCGTCCCCGCATTCTTAATCGCCTGAGCTTCGTCGAGCACCACATGGTCCCATTCGATCAAAGACAAATCGATCACATCGCGCGATGCGATCCCATAGGAGGTGATGGTGATGTCATGCTTCTTGAGAGCCTCGCGCAGTTCCTCTCCCTTGTACCGGGCACTGCCGTGGTGGACATATATAGAAAGGTGTGGCACGAACTTCGCAGCTTCGCGTGCCCAGTTGCCCACCACGGAGGTCGGCGCAACAACGAGGGTTGGTCCGGTGCGCTGCCCGCGTTCCTCTTCGACGGCAAGCAGGGTGAGCAGCTGGAGCGTCTTACCGAGCCCCATGTCATCGGCAAGCACGGCACCTAGGTGGTTGCGGGACATGTAGTAGAGCCAATCCACGCCACGACGCTGGTACTCGCGGAGCTCAGCATGCACAGTTCTTGGGATGTCGACGCGCTCCGGCGCCGGGCGGTCCATTCCGCCGACCAGAGACGTAAACCACCGTGAACCGGTGAATTCGAGTGGCGAGTCTGGCTCACTCTCCAGCGCAAGCTGACGCAGCTCCTCCGCGGTTACCGCGCCGTGTTCCTCTGACGCTTCGAGTTTCTGGTACTCCTCCTCGAGCTGGTCGGCGCGGGCAGCGAGCGCTTCGGCGTCATCTGCTCCCGCATCAGCTGCGAGCTGCGCAGTCGTCCGGGCTTCTTCTGCTTCACGCTTAGCCCGCGCAAGCGCCGTCCCGTGGAGCTTCTCCATGTACCGCTTGGTGCGCTCGAGGTGTCGTGTATCGGCGAGCACCCACTCGCCGCGCAGCTTGATCAGCCCAGACTTCGACTCGACGAGCCGCTGCATTTCGTCATCCGTCAGTTCAGTTCCGCCGATGCTGACGCGCCAGTCGTAATTGACCAGCTGGCCGAAGCCAAGCCGGGTCACCGCGGTTGCGTCGTACGGGTTCTTCGCTTCCGAAAGGTGCAGCTTCGACGTTGTCTCCGCAGTTGTCCAGGCGCGTGGCAGCATCACCGCGTAGTTCGCAAGCCGAAGCTTGCTCACCTCAGTCTCCACGAACTGCACAATCTCTTCCGCTGACAGGTACACGTCCCAGTCGCCATCGAGCGCAGAGCCCGGCGTTGTCGCGGCACGCCGGTGCGTCGATGGATCAATCAGGTCGGAGACTCTGATGGCGTCGCGAAGCACAGAGTGGAGCTGCTGCACCGTATAGGCGTCATACTCCGACAGCCGGATGGGCCGCGGCGATTCATCGCCGGAGCGCACGTTCACCCGGATCGGCCACTGTGTGAGCGCCTCATCGCCCCCATCTTCTGCGTCTGCGGGCTGCTCCACGATGAACACCAGTTGGAAATTCGTCGCAGTGATTGAACCGTTCCACTGGCTCATCTGTCGCGAAAACGCGCTAGAGCCTCGCCGTAGCGGCGTCCCGTGAAGCAGCGACTGTACAAAATCGTGCCACGGAAACGGGCGCTCACCGCGCAGCATAGGGGAGTTACGCAGCTGGGCAGACGCGATCCAGTGGACAAATGTGCGCGAGCAGTCTTCGTCGAGCCGTCGGTTGTTCTCCGTAAGTACTCCCGGCGCAGCCGCAATCATATCCGCGAGCCAACCGCGTTCCTCCACCCCGGTGCCGAGCTGCCACTGCGCGAACCACTGAAAGTCCTGAGACGGCACGTGAATCGATACCCTGCCAGCCTGTACAAACCGCTCAAGCCCGAGAAACATCTGGATGAGCCACAAAAGATCCGGGGCTACCGACGCCCGCTGTTGCTCCGTGAGCCCTTCCGGTGCCGGAACGTCTGGGTCCAGGAGGAAGGACATTGCTCGTAGAAACTGTACTGCCTCATCGGGGGCGAATGCTGCCGTCGGCACCCGGAGCCGCAATAGTTTGCCTTTCGGCGTGCGCAACATGACCTTGCCGCGGTGGCGGAACTTGACCCCTTCGAGCAGTGTGTGGACTGGTTCGGGGAAGGTCCCCTTCGGCACTTCGTCGAGTGTGATGATTTTATGGCCAGCCACCTGCTCGACCCAGACCTGCAAGCCAGAATCTGGCAGCCACAGCCCGTGAAGAAGGAATTTTGGCAAGCCCACCCTTATACCATCCTTGATTTCGCTACATCGACTACGGTTCTAACGGTAATCTTTAAAACTCTACTCGCTTATTTTTTCTATTGCTTTAGGGAGGCAAACATGGCCGATAGCTTCTGGCTTGTCCTTGCCATTGTGTTGTATTTCGGTGTCATGGTTGCCATCGGGTTTTATTCGTGGATCCAGACGAGCAAGTATGACGACTACGTTCTTGGCGACCGTGGACTGCACCCATTCGTAGCAGGCCTATCCGCGGGCGCATCAGATATGTCGGGCTGGCTGCTGATGGGGCTGCCGGGCGCATTGTTCGTTTCCGGCATGAGCGAGCTGTGGATCGTTATTGGACTCTTGGCCGGGTCGTGGGCGAACTGGAAGTTTGTCGCACCACGCCTCCGCGCTTATACGGAAGTATCAAATAACTCGATTACCTTGCCGTCCTTCTTCGAGAACCGCACCCGTGACTCCTCACACGTCCTGCGGTTCGTCGCCGCCGTGATCATTATTTTCTTCTTCACGTTCTACGTTTCGTCAGGCATGGTCTCGGGTGGCCGTTACTTCGAATCCACTTTCCATGGTGACTACCTCACAGGCGTGCTCATCGTCGGTTCGATTACTGTGCTGTACACGTTCATCGGCGGCTTCCTCGCTGTGAGCTATACCGACGTTGTCCAAGGGGTCTTGATGTTCTTGGCGCTGGTCACGGTGCCACTGATGGCACTGCTCTCGCTCGATACCCCCTCTGATATCTTCTCGTTCGCTTCCCACAACGCCTACGGCCCGTGGGAGGCCGGCAATCCGGACTACTTCAACATGATCGCCGGTGTCTCGTTGGCAACCATCATCGGCAACTTGGCGTGGGGCTTCGGCTACCTGGGACAGCCACATATTGTTACCCGATTCATGGCGCTGCGCTCCCCGGCTGAGGCAGCCAGCGCACGCCGGACCGGAATCAGCTGGGTCACCATCTGCTTTGCGGGTGCGGTGTTCACCGCGCTCGTATCGACGGTCTTCTTCGCTGAAACACCGCACAGTGTCACTGACCAAAGCGGCTTCGAAACCATCTTCTTGGACCTAGCCCGCATCCTCTTCCACCCACTCATTGCAGGTATCGTCCTTACAGCGGTGCTCGCGGCGATTATGTCCACAATGTCCTCCCAACTATTGATCACCTCCTCCGCGCTTATTGAAGACATCTATCGGGCCGTGGCGAAGCAGCGTCCAAGTCAGACCGTGCTGCTCGTGCTCTCGCGCACGATGGTGGTCTTGGTTGCAGCGGTCGCGATGGTGCTGGCAATCAACCCATCGGACACGATCCTGGGCCTGGTCGCGTTCGCGTGGGCAGGCTTCGGCGCAAGCTTCGGTCCCGTTGTAATTGCATCGTTGTACTGGCGTCGTCTCACTGCCCCGGGCGCCATCGCTGGCATGATCGTCGGTGCAATCACGGTATTCGTGTGGGGCTCCTCCGACACGCTGTCCGGCATCATCTACGAAATCGTTCCGGGTATCGCATTCGCGACGATCGCGCTTGTCGCTGTCTCCTTGCTGACCAAGCCGAAGCAGGGCGTCGAAGACGAGTTTGACCATGCTCTTGCAGTGACAAACTTTGCGCTCACCACTCCGGACGCAACGTTCGCTGACGCGCTCAAGGCGACTGCGGGAACCGAAGGGGCCTCCCACGCGTCTAACTAGACGTGCGTGTTTACCTCACTCTGCTACTTATCCTGACCATCGCGTACGCCCCGTTTCCAACGGGGTTTTCGCGTATCGACGCCCCCACGACTCGCCAACGCGTTACTATCATCGGCTACGAGCGGGACAACTTCGGACCAGGCTGGCAGCGCCACGCCACCGGATGCACGACCCGCGAGCACGCCATGGCGTACGCGTTTGAGCAGCCTAATTGCAACGTTCCGCACCGGCAGTGGGAACCGGTTGACGTTATCGATCCGTACACCCGCGAACGCATCAGACCTAAGGATGTGGAGCTCGACCACCTCTTCCCCCTCTCCGCAGCATGGGACATGGGTGCTTTCGCCTGGAGCGACGAGCAGCGACTCCGGTTCGCGAATGACCCCCACAACCTCATCGTGACCTCGAGCAAGGCGAACCAACAAAAATCAGACATGCTACCGAGCGAGTGGATGCCTCCATCGATCCCGCAGCAGTGCGCATACGCACGGCAGCTAGCACGCGTTGCAAACATGTACGACCTGCGCGTAACCACCAATGACCTTCGCACAATGCGCCGTGCATGCAAGGGATGGCGAGGCGTCGCCGCCCACCTCATTGGAATTGGTATGTTCCCTACCACCAATTCGCCTAGGTGATGGTGGACGTATCAAGTACAGTGGTTGCCTATGACTACTCTGTTAACTTTCCTTCACGTCGCAGCCGCCATCTTGCTGCTGGGCCCGATCGTCGTATCCACCTCGATGTTCCCGCGCCAGGCCGCCGAGGCACAGGCGGGCGATGCGGCCGCTGCCGGTCGCGCGTCGATCCTGTACCGCATCTCGCGCACTTACGGCATCGCGTCCTCACTCGTTCCGCTGCTCGGTGTCGCCATCCTCTTCGGCGACTGGGCTGCGTACAAGACGAACTACTTCCTGCACACCTCTATCGTGTTGGCAGTCATCGCCTGGGCACTGCTGCTTTTCGTGGTCATCCCGACCCAGCGCAAGATGGTCGGTACACTCGGTGAGCTGGAACCAGCCGAGGCCGACCCAGCCGATGTCACCGCGAACTTTGAAAAGTCGAAAGCGAAGGCTTCCGCGTTCGCTGGTGTCTTTAACCTTTTGTGGTTCATCGTGTTGGTGCTGATGTTCTTGCCAGCACCAACTATGTAGTCACTAAAACTTTATCGACGACGCCAGGCTAAGCAGCGCCAACACGATCGGAACAACGATCGCGGCAATCTCACCCGGTGTCATATCGCTGGAGCTTTCGGACTTCGACGAGGAGTCCCGCTCCGAACTCTTATCAGAGGACAGCAGCCGGTCGTAGAGACCGGCTTCATTTATGCCAGCAGCTCCAAAAACCAGGTCCGACGCCTCGGACTGACTCACCCTCTTCCCCTCAACAATCGGGGCGGCCCACAGCCAATCCTTTCCGTTAATCTTGATGCCATTTATGCTGGCGAAACCTGCGTTGCCGAATGCTGGGCCGGCTGACAAGACCCCTGCAAACTTCTTTGTCCCGTCCTGTTCCTCGACCCAAATCGGTCCACCGGAGTCGCCTGACTGGGGTGAGCCCACCGTCGCAGAAAACCCTCCCCCACCACGCGCAGCGCGATGGAACTTCCCACACGTAACGTCGTTCGTGCCCATGTGAGATGTTTCCCCATGGAAGCACGTTTTCACGCCACGCTTGATCGAAGTGATGTCGGCCTTTGCGTCACCGGAGTAGATGTTTTCGCCCATCGACACGCCCCGGTCCCACTCGATCCAGGCAAAGTCGTTCGAAAATGAATGATCGTATCCAGGCGAGAGATGCAGCGTCCCGATGCTCTCCGTAGTGGGACGATCAGTTTTCCTGTCGTATAACGCGATACGAGCCCCGTCGTGTCCACAGTGCGCAGCGGTGTAACTGACACCAGCTTCATGATCGTTAAATCCCAGCGTGCACAGACCACTACCGGTATAGATAGCATCACCCTGGGTCGGCTGGATTGGTGCCGCGGTAGCGCTTGGCACGAGGACTGCAGTCGAGCATGCTGCGACGGCCAGCGAAGATATGAATTTCCTTGTCAACATACTTCTATACTGGCACAGTTCTGCAGGAATGCTAGTGAGCTAGCTGTAATTCACTACGCCTGGTAGGAACCCTGCGAGTGCGCTGAACCCGTCCGTCACAGCGCCACGAACCGCATCGGCAGCCGGGCCAACGGCCGAACCCGAAGCCGGCATCATGAGGTTCTGCGCATACAGGCCCAACAGGCGTGACTCAGCGACGCGAGGCCCATCAGTAGCGTGCACGCCAACTACCAGGTCGCGCGAACCCAGCAGCGGTACCTTTTGTGCAACCCACTGCGAAGAAACAACGCCAACAAATCCGCGGCCCGGAATCCACAGCGGGCCACCGGAGTCGCCGGGACGGGTCATCGGCGCTTCGACGAAGAACGTATTTCCTTCTGCTCCGCCGAATCGACCACACGTGGGGGCGCCCGTCGGCCGGTTCGATGTTTGCCCGAAGTAGCACACGCGCTCACCGACGGCGATAGTGTTTGGGTTTACCCACGCGTCACCGGAGAACCGGTTGCCACCGATCTGCACCGGCGCGTCCCACTGGATAGCGGCCCAGTCATTGCCAAGGCGGCCGTCGTACGCCTTCGAGCGATACAGGGTGCCGAGCTGTGGCGATGCAACCCTCGCGTTGTGGTCCACGATGCGCACACGCGCACCGTCCGGTCCGCAGTGCGCCGCAACCAGGCTTCGCCTGCGAGACGGTTCATTAAATCCGACGGTGCAGTAACCGCCGCCTTCAACCATCACGGCTCCGCCCTGCTCTACGCGCTGCAGGTTCTGTGCCTGCGCAGTCGGCAAGTTCGTTACGACGCCCACTCCGAGCGCAAGCGCCCACCCCAGCGTGAGCAAACGGCGATTCAACTTCATGCCTGTGCAGTCTACTGCACAACCAAGCAATGAAAAACGCACCCGTCGAGTAGTCATTACTCAGCAGGTGCGCTCAGGATCAAGGGCAATTAGTCCCAGTTGCGGTCATGCCCGCGTCCACCGCGGCGATCGTCACGGTCGTAACCGCCACGTCCCCGGCCGCGGCCACCCCGGCGATCATCGCGGTCGTAACCGCCACGCCCGCGCCCGCGGCCACCGCGGCGATCATCGCGGTCGTATCCACCGCGCCCGCGCCCGCCGCGTCCGCGCGGAGGTGCACCGTGATCACGCTGAATATTGATCAGCTGACCGGAAATACGGGTATCCGTCAAACGATCAAGGACCGCGCTGTCCAGGTTCTTCGGCAGCTCAACCAGGGTGAAGTCTCCACCGATAGTGATGCGACCAAAGTCCTTGGAGCTCAAGCCCCCCTCGTTGGCGAGCGCGCCAACGATTGCACCCGGGCGAACATGCTGGCGCTTGCCAACATCCAGGCGGTAGGTGTCGAAGTTCTCCGAATCGTGGTCGAAGCGGCTGCGGCCTCCACGACGGTCATCACGTTCACGCCCGCGGCCACGGCGGTCGTCGCGGTCCCACCGATCACGGTCCCGCCGATCGCGACGGTCCTTCGGCGGCTCCTTCATCAGGAACTCGTCACCCGCCAAAGCCTGCGTTGCCAAAGCAGCGGCGATGTCGTCCATCGGCACGTTGTTGGCAGCGGAGTATTCGCGGACCATGGACCTAAACACCTGCACCTCGCTCGCCTCGAGCGACTCGGTGATGGAGTCCATAAACTTCGTCTTGCGGCTCTCGTTGACTTCGTCGACCGTCGGCAGATCCATCTCTTCGATGGTCGCGTTGGTTACGCGCTCAATGGAGCGCAGCATGCGACGCTCACGTGGAGTGACAAAGAGGATCGCCTCACCGGTACGGCCTGCACGCCCGGTGCGGCCAATGCGGTGCACGTATGACTCGGTGTCATTCGGGATGTCGTAGTTCAGCACGTGGCTGATGCGCTCAACGTCCAGGCCACGAGCAGCGACATCGGTAGCAACCAGGATGTCAAGGCGGCCGTCGCGAAGCTGATCAACGGTACGCTCACGCTGCTGCTGAGCGATGTCACCGTTGATCGCAGCTGCGGAGAACCCGCGGGCACGCAGCTTCTCAGCCAGCTCCTCAGTCTCCTGCTTCGTACGCACGAAGACAATCATTGCCTCAAACTCAGTGACTTCAAGGATTCGGGTGATCGCATCGAGCTTGTTGCGGTGCGCCGTGAACAGGTAACGCTGGGTGATGTTCGTATTGGTGCGCGTCTTCGACTTCACCGTGACTTCGGTCGGGTTGTCGAGGTACTGCTTCGAGATACGGCGAATAGCGTTCGGCATCGTCGCAGAGAACAGCGCAACCTGCTTCTCTTCCGGTGTGTCCTCCAAGATGCGTTCCACGTCTTCCTGGAAGCCCATGTTCAGCATCTCGTCTGCTTCATCGAGGACAAGGAAGCGCAGGTTGGAAATGTCCAACGAACCCTTCTCCAAGTGATCGATGACGCGGCCCGGAGTACCCACGATGATCTGGGCACCGCGGCGCAGACCGGACAACTGGATACCGTATGCCTGGCCACCGTAAATCGGAAGCACGGAGATCCCGCCAAGGTGGTCTGCAAACGACTGGAAGGAGTCTGATACCTGCAGCGCAAGCTCACGTGTTGGCGCGAGGATCAGTGCCTGCGGGTAGCGCTCCTTGCGGTTGATCCGCGAAAGGATCGGCAGCGCGAACGCGGCCGTCTTACCGGTACCCGTTTGCGCAAGGCCGACAACGTCGCGGCCTTCCATCAACAGTGGAATGGTTTCAGCCTGAATCGCGGATGGCTGCTCAAAGCCAACCTTCTTCACGGCATCCACGACTTCTTCAGGCAGATTCAGGTTCTCGAACCCGTTCACTGGCTCTTCAGCGGTCTCGTCTGCCTCTGTGGCCTCGTCCGCCTCGCTCCCAGCGAGGTCCGCCACGTCGCCACCGACGACGTCGGCAAGGCTCAAAATCTGCTCAGTCTCATTAGTTTCGGCATTGGCTGCGTCTTGCGCAGCGCCGGTTTCCTCAGAAACTCCCGCATCCCTGGTGTCCTCACGTGCAGCATCTGCTGCGACATCCTGCGGGTTTTCCTGATTTTCCGACACATTCATATCCGGCTCTTTCTCGCCGCCGGTGGCGTTTTCGGAAGTGATCATTGTTTCCCCACAGTACGCCACCCTGCAGTGATTTTCCTATTCGCCACTGGCAATGTCATCCGCGCCACGAGTCCGCCACCAACTTCAGCGCTTCGCGCCTCGAGCTCCAACTCCCCGTGGTGCGCACGCGCAATCGTATCAACCAGCGCTAGCCCTAGTCCGTGCCCCGGACGCGCCCCAGCAACGCGCGCATTCGCCCTGCTAAATGGCTCTACGAGCTGGCTGACTGTGGCAGGGTCCAACACGTCCCCATCATTGACGACGCCCACTTCGACCCCATCGCCGGATCCAGTCCGGCAAACACGCACCTGCACAGTCCCGTCCGCGCCGTGGATACGAGCATTCTCGATGAGGTTTTGGATCGCGTGGCGCAATAGCACGACGTCGCCGAGGACGTGAATGTCTGGCTCGATGGTGGCGTCGATACCTTCGGCGCTCGAGGCGACAGTGGTAATGAGCTCTGAGATGTCAATGTCGCGCGCCTCGAGTACTTTGGCCTCGGCCTGGCTGAAGTTCAGCAGCGACGTGACCATCTCCGCAGACGACGCATTCACGGTGCGGATGTTCCGGAGGGATTCACGTAACTCCTCTGCGGGAGCTTCAGGGTCGAGCAGCGCCACGTCCGCAATGGTCTGAATGGTTGCGATTGGTGTCTTCAACTCATGCGATGCGTTTGAAGCAAAGCGCTGGCGCGCCGCGATGGAGCGTGCCAGGGACTCCAGCATCGAGTCAAGAGCATGAGCCAGATCTGCCACATCGTCTGCAGGGCCCTCATAGTCGAAACGTTGGTCGAGGTCACCAGCGGAGACTAAGCGCGCGGTCGCCGCGATCGTGCGCACTGGTTTCAACAGCGCGCCCGCAACGAACCAGCCGATGGCACCGGCGATAGCGGTAAGGATGCACAACGCGACTAGCGAGGCGCCAAGCATGACGTTGAGCACCTCGTGTGAGATGGGCACGGACCCATCAATAAATGCTCCGTCACTGCCGGGAACTCCCCCGACGCCCTCGATGACAGCTTGTACAGGTACCGGAGTCAGGCGCAGGTAGAGGTACACCACCGCGGTCAGGCTCAGCCCTGCGGTAAAAACCGTTGCCACGAACAACCACGACGTACGCGCGCGAAGTGAAAGCCTCATTGGTACGGCTCCTCCGCAACGTAGTAGCCGGCGCCGGGCATTGTTTGCACAATCCAAGGCTGTCCCAGCTTGCGCCGCAAGTGCGAGATAGTGACGCGAATCGAATTGGAGAACGGGTCCGCGTTCGCGTCCCATGCCTCTTCTAAGAGCTGCTCCGCGGAAATAACGTGCCCCTGTGCTCGCATCAGCGTTTCAAGCACAGCGAACTCTTTCGGCGACAACGCAATCGACGCGCCACTTCGGCGGACTTGGTGAGTGCCGCGATCGAGGATGACGTCGCCGCACGTGAGCGCCGAGGTTGTTTCGGGTGCGGCTCGTCGCAATAAGGCTTTGACGCGAGCCAGCAACTCGGGCAGCTCGAACGGCTTAGTCAGATAGTCGTCCGCCCCAATTTCGAAGCCTTCGAGACGATCCTCGAGTGTTGCGGACGCCGTGAGCATCAGCACCCGCGTGTTTGGGTACAGCTCACGGACGGTTGCACAGACGTCGTCGCCGTGAACTTCGGGGATATCTCGGTCGAGCACGATCACATCTATCGGTTGTGATTCCAGGCGGTCGAGTGCGGAGCGGCCGTCGTAACGCACATCAACGAGCATGTCCTCGCGGCGCAGTGCTTTGCCTAACGCATCGGCGAGCAGCGTCTCGTCCTCAACGACCAAAATCTTCGGCGGTGCAGCCACAACAGCCCCTTCCACGTTGGAGTTCTTGTATTCTGCTGTGATTCTAATTGGGGCTTCTTACGGGGCCGCAATGTTAACGCTCTCGCAACATCGCCCTGCATAGCGTGAGGAGCATGTCAAAGACTTCCACACCGGATCTGCGAGTTCACGGTATTGATTACGCGCGAGCCGTAGCACTCGCAGCCATGATCTTCGCGCACCTCACCCATCCTGCTGGCGTCACGGGTCAGTTGCTCTACGGCTTCCCCGCGGCAACGTTCGCGTTCCTGGCTGGCATCTCGATGGAACTGATGGCCCGGCGCGCCCAAGCGGTAGGCGGCGAGGCTGTTGCGCGCTGTCGCCATGGCTTTTATGTTCGTGGGACGCTACTGATTGTGCTGCATGCGCTCCTCGTGCCGTTCGCTGGCGACATCGAGGTTGTGCTCCTTGTCTTTGGCATCTGCTACCTCTGCTTAGCGACGCTTCCCCACTGGCCAATTGCGCGTTTGGGCTTGCTGCTTGCGGGGTTGCTCTTTGCTTCGGCTGCAACGACGGCGCTCGGGAGGGTTGTGGCGCTACCGGCCGCAGTCTTCGGTGCCCCCTACCCGGTCTTCTCGTGGGCGGCACTCATGGTTGCGGGCATGGTGTCGTGGCGTGTCATCCTCCACCACCCATGGCGTCGTTGGGTCGCAGTCATTGTCGCGGCGGCGGTGCTGCCTGCGGTGATTGCAGCTCGGCTGCACCTCAACACGGCAGGTGCTGGCCTATTCATCGCCGCGATCGATCCGAATGGGCACACCGGGGGACTCATTTCAGTGATCAGCGAGTGCGCCGTCGCGACTGGTATCACTGCGCTGTGTCTCATCCTCGCACAGTTTGTTCCGTTTGGTTGTGACATGGGCCGGATGCCTCTGACGGTGTACTGCGCACACGTTGTCACGGCCAACGGCCACAGCGGGGTGGTATACGCAGTACTCACGCTGGCAGTTGCTTTCGCCTTCGCTGTACTGTGGCGCAGCTTCTACGCCCGTGGACCACTCGAGGCCGCGATGCGCATGATCGTGGCTCGCGCAACCCGGACCGATCTTCCTCCGCTCCAACACTAAAGAAAAGGAAAACTCATGAAACTGCACACTTCCACTCGTATTCTTAGCTCCTGCGTCGCTGCCGCGCTCGTAGCACTCCCGGCAGCACCTGCATTGGCAATGCAGTCCGATACGTTCGCTGAGCCTTCGGCAGAGTCCAACGCAGTAGTCTCCGTCCGTACCGCGGACGATGACCCAGACACCGGCGTGTGCACCGGCACCGCCATTGCGTCCCACTGGGTTATTACTGCGCGCCATTGTATGGACCACCTGCCACAAGCTGGCGGGTCCGTGCGTACTGGCCAGGGCGATAACCAGAAGTTTTATGACGTCGATAAGTGGATGACCACCCCGAAAGGCGACATCGCGCTGCTGCACACCTCTGAGGACCTCGGGCTCGATGCTTATCCTGAGCTTGCTCGCGATATCCCGGCTGCAGGCAGCGACGCTACTTTCTACGGCTGGTCCTCTGATGGCTCTGGTGCCGGACGCACCCTTCCGTACGCAGACGCTACCGTCGACGGCCCAACCCCGATGATTCTGTTTGACGGCACCGACGGCGTCGAAGCCACCATGAAAGGTGGGGCAGCAACCCAGCCCGGTGATTCCGGCGGCGCGCTCTTCAGCGAAGGCAAAGTCGCAGCCATCGCGTCCGCATCACTATTCATGGATCCAGACAACCCGGACTCCGCTGAGGAGGGAGTGAGCCCGAAGGTCGCGTTTGCGCCGGTTGCTTCGCAGGCGGACTGGATCCGTGAGCAAATCTCCGCCAAGGAAGACTCGGCCGAAACGACCGCCACAGAAAATGACGGCGGTACGCCGACGTGGATGCTCATCACTGCCGGTGCCGCCGTCGTTATCGCACTGGTAGTTGCCGCAGTTGCACGCTCACGGAAGCGTGATGCTGATACTGCACAGTAGCGCTGCCTGAAAACGCGACCGAACTCACAGAATTACCTGTGAATAATTTACAGAGCAGCGTAATTAAACGTTATGATGTCTGCCATGACTTCCCGCTCGTCGAAGCCCAAGGGGCTTACACACCGCCATATTCACTTCATCGCCCTCGGCTCGGCGATCGGCACCGGGCTCTTCTACGGCTCCGCCGGCGCGATTCAGGCCGCCGGCCCCTCGGTGCTCCTCGTGTACCTGCTCGGAGGGGCCGTCGTCTACTTCATGTTGCGCGCCCTGGGTGAGATGAGTGTGCAGCACCCGGTTCGTGGGTCGTTCGCGGTGTACACCAGGGAGCACCTTGGTGGCCTGGGCGGGTACATTACCGGGTGGATGTTCGCATTCGAGATGATGATCGTCTGTCTTGCAGACTTGACTGCCATCGGCATTTATATGAAGTTCTGGTTCCCCGACACCCCAGCATGGGTATGGATTACCACTACCCTGTTGATCATTGGTGCGGCGAACCTCGCATCCGTGCGCTGGTTCGGCGAGCTGGAGTTCGCAACCCAGTTTCCCAAGCTTATCCCGAAGTACAGGGCAGATCACCCACGTGTTACTCACCCGTTCGCCACTCGAGTACCCCTGCAAGCAGGGGCCTTTCCGTTCGACTTGCATGTGTTAAGCACGCCGCCAGCGTTCATCCTGAGCCAGGATCAAACTCTCCACAAAAATATTTCAGAAAGAAACAAGGCCGTGAAAAGCCCAAACCTAACCAAAAACAAACCAACCACCAACAACAACCAAAACAGTCATCGCCAGTGTCTGGCAAAATCCTAAAATTACAAAAATGTAAAGTACAAACAAAACCGGTCCCAACCCGACGGGGCAAAACAGGACCAGTCACAACCACATCAACCAATACAGTCAACGCGACCGTGCATCTGCACCACACCAGTGACACCCAATCATAGGTTCAAGCATCACCGCCGGCACACACCAAAACATGGCACACAGCACGCAACCAAAAGTCAATGCAATCAAAAAAATAAAAAGTACATTGGCACACTATCGAGTTCTCAAACAACAACCGCACACCCAAACACACCACAAACAAAGTGGCGCATTCAAAGCGACGAGGATTGACACTAACAAAACATTCTCAACAACGCAAACACGCGCCGCATCACAGAACCTATTTCATTATGTCGGCCAGCGGTAGTTTTCCTAACCGCCATCTCACCAACCAACCCTTCAAAGAGTCTGTCTGGCGGGGCGTTGTCGGTCTCGCTGACTCACATAAAGTTACACACACACCAACAACAACACAAATTGGCTGGTAGAAGTAGTTTATTGAGAAGGCGCTAACGGATCAGATTTGCGTTCCCCTAACGCCTTCTCGAGGAGTTAGAAAAGGACAAAGATCAGAAGCGTGATTAGGAATGCCGCCACGGATTCTATGGTCTGCTGCAGCGTCCAAGTTTTCAGTGTGGTCTTGACGTCCATCCCAAAAAGACGGCCCACAAGCCAGAAGCCGGAGTCGTTCACTAGAGAGCAGCAAACCGAACCGGCCGCACAGGCCAATGTAATTGCGACGATCTGAATTTCCGAGTAGCCGCCAGCCAGTACTGCTGGAGCCATCAATCCGGCCGTGGTTGTCAGCGCTACAGTTGCAGATCCCTGCGCAACGCGCATGATCACCGCTACCAAGTACACAGCGAGGATGACTGGAATTCCTAGTCCTTGCATGAGATCCGCGATGGCATCGCCGATACCAGACGCACGAAGAACTCCGCCGTACATGCCACCGGCACCAGTAATGAACACAACGGATGCAATTGGCCCTAACGCCGAATCGACGAGTTTTTCCAGCGCCGAACCCTTCACCCCACGTGAGGTCCCGAGCACTGGAAGCGCGACGAGAACCGAAATCAACAGCGCAATACCGGACTTTCCAAGGAATGTGAACGCCTGCGCCCAGGTTTCGTCACCTGTAATTGCGCCAGATTTCGTCGCAAAGTCGACACCCGTGTTCAGGAATATCAACAGCATCGGGAGCAGCAGAATCGTAATGACAGTGCCTGTTTTCGGCAATGACTTAATATCGCTGTCGTCCGAGTTGAAAACGGCGTTTGCTACTGACGTAAACGGGAACTTCTTTGCGCAATACTTACCCCACAAAAGGCCCGAAACATAAAACGTTGGAACTGCAACAATCAAGCCAAAAACGATCAGCAGACCAAGGTTTGTGTCGAAGAATGTCGAAGCAGCGACTGGTCCTGGATGCGGAGGCACGAAGACGTGCATGACAGAGAATGCAGCAACCGTCGGAATTGCGTAGAGCAAGATTGGTCCACCGATACGAGCGGCAACTGCGAAAATGATCGGCAGCATGACGACGAGGCCGGCGTCGAAAAACATTGGGAAGCCAAGCAAGAGCGAGGCCACACCAAGCGCCATCGGCGCTCGCCGCTCGCCGAACCTATCGATCATCGTGTTGGCGAGGACTCTAGCGCCACCGGAGTACTCAATAAGTTTGCCAAGCATCGCGCCCAAACCGACAAGAATACCGACGTCGCCAAGTGTGGATCGGAAGCCGCCCATCACAACGTCATACAGTTCTCCTGTTGGAATGCCTGCCGCGATAGCGGTCAAGACAGACACAAGAATCAGCGTGACGAACGCATGGACCCTGAACTGAATAATGAGCAAAAGAATGAGGGCAATGCCGACCGCAGCGATCCCCATTAAGGGGCCGACCGACAACGTCTGTTCCCAAGTTTCCATGAGCTATCCTGTCTCTTCTCAAGCGAGGCTTCAAGGCCGTATCGACGCACCGATCTACGGGGCGTCAATACGGAAAACTGGCTATAGCGTTAGAATACACATACTTCAGTGGGCGATCGTGCACTGCATCAATGTCAGGGCGACGCTTTCTTTAGCTACCCCCACTCGTGAAGCATCAAGGAGGGAAGAACATGCATGAAGCAGAGAAGCTACCCCCGGCGCACCTCATCCTTATGGGCGTGTGCGGAAGCGGAAAGACCACCATCGCCGAGATTCTTGCGCAGAGATCCGGCTTTGAACTCGTCGAGGCTGATGAGTTTCATCCGGCGGAAAACGTCGAAAAGATGAGTAAGGGCCAACCTCTCACCGACGAGGACCGCTGGCCGTGGCTTGAGAAACTCTCGAACTGGCTTCAAAAGCAAGACAGTGCTGGAAAGCGAACCGTCGTTACATGTTCAGCGCTGAAACGCATTTATCGCGACAAGCTCCGACTAGCCGACGTACCCCTTATATTTGTGCACCTAGACGGGCCACGTGAGCTACTGCTGAAACGACTGAGCCACCGTACGGATCACTTCATGCCTGCTTCAATGTTGGATTCCCAGCTAGATACGCTTGAATCGCTCCAACCGGACGAGCTGGGTTTCGCTGTGGATATCGATGACACTTCCGAGGGCATCGCAGCAACCATCATGGAAAGACTTAACGCGGTGGCATAGGCTTCTGCCCTACCACCGCGTTGCTTTCAGATGCTGTCACCTGCGCCTAGCTGCGCTTCACGCCTGCGAATGTCTTCTTACCACGACGCAGCACGAGCCAGGTTCCATGCAGAAAATCATCCACGGATGGAACCCAATTCTCATCCGTGACACGCTCGTTGTTGGCGTAAATGCCGCCTTCCTTCAGCGATCTACGGGCAGCACCCTTCGAGTCGGCCAAGCCGGAGCCGACCAGCATGTCCACGATGCTGACTTCAGCTCCAGCCGCGACCTCGAACACATTCGTCTCGGCAACAGCGCTGGCCAAGGTACGCTCATCGAGATCAGTCAGATCTGCTTTACCGAATAGCGCCTGGGACGCTAACTCAACCGCCTCACGAGCTTCGCGGCCATGGACGAGATCTGTCATCTCTTGCGCCAACCGCTTCTGTGCCTCTCGCTTAAATGGTCGCTCTTCGACCTCGACGGCAAGAGCATCCAGCTCTTCCTTATCGAGAAACGTGAACCACCGCAGGTACCGGATCACATCGGCGTCCGCAGCATTCACAAAGTACTGGTACCAGGTGTACGGGCTGGTCATTTCTGGATCAAGCCACAACGAACCACCACCCGTGGACTTGCCAAACTTCTTGCCCTCGGAGTCCGTCACAAGCGGAACAGTCAGCGCATGCACGCGCTCCGAATCCATGCGTCGGTTCAGATCAACACCAGCAACCAGGTTGCCCCACTGGTCGCCACCACCAACCTGCAGCACACAATTGTGCGTACGACGCAACTGTACAAAGTCATGTGCCTGCAACAGCATGTACGAGAACTCGGTAAAAGAAATCCCGTCGTTTTCCAGGCGACGCTTCACGGTATCACGACTCAGCATTGTGGAGAGCGAAAAATGCTTGCCGACGTCCCGAAGGAACTCGATGACCTTCCAGTCCTTAATCCAATCATTATTATTCAGCAGCAGCGCACCGTTCTCACCGTCAAAATCGACGAACTTTGACAGCTGACCTCCAATTCGCTCGGCCCAATCTGCCACAGTGTCATCGGAATTCATCGTGCGCTCGCCCACGTCACGCGGGTCGCCTATCTTGCCGGTAGCACCACCTGCTAGCACAATTGGCCGGTGTCCAGCGAGTTGGAACCTGCGCAGCATCAGCAGCGGCACCAGGTGACCTGCATGTAGTGAAGGGCCAGTCGGGTCGAAGCCACAGTACAACGTGATAGGCTTCTGCGTTTCTTCACGCAACGCCTCCAGATCCGTGTGCTGATTGATCAGGCCACGCCACTCGAGTTCGTCGATAATGTTTGCGTTAGTCATGAAATTCCTTTCAGAGAGTCGTCTTCCCAGCGTTGTTACTTGTGGGTGTTTGTATAGGGAACTGCTTCATCGATTAGCAGGACCGGAATACCATCGTCGATCCGATACGCGACACCAATGCGTTCATTCACCAGCAACTGTTCGTCTTCCTTATACTCAAGCGGCCCTTTGTCTTGCGGGCACACCAGTACGTCGAGAAGTTTGGGATCAAGACTCATGCAGTTGAGCTTACCTCACCCTTGTTAGTCACTTATCGACGCCACCACTACACAAAGTGGAAACGCCCACCGAAAGGTGGGCGTCGCAAATGCGGTACCGATTTTAACCCCGCACAGGCTTCTCTGCCCACGCTCGATACTTCCTATTTGCCTCCGCTACGCGTACACGCTGTTCTTCTACCCGTGGGCCGGCGGTTCCACCGCGTGTATCGCGCGAGCTCACAGCACCCTCAATCGTGAGCACGTCACGGACACCTGCGTTAAGTCGAGGGTCTACGCTCGCGAGCTCCTCATCTGTCAAGTCAATAAGGTTGACGCCTCGGGACTCCGCGATGCGTACGCATGCTCCGGAAGCTTCGTGCGCCTCTCGGAATGGCACACCCTGGCGAACCATCCACTCTGCCAAATCGGTAGCAAGCGTGAATCCCGCAGGTGCAATCTCACGCATTCGATCACCATGGAACTTGAGAGTCGAGACCAACCCGGTAAACGCTGGCAGAAGAATGTTGAGCTGGTTTACGGAATCGATTACCGGCTCCTTGTCTTCTTGCAAATCGCGGTTATACGCGAGAGGCTGCGCCTTAAGAGTGGCCATCAATCCGGTAAGGTTGCCGATTAACCTACCTGACTTGCCTCGGGCAAGCTCCGCAACGTCTGGGTTCTTTTTTTGCGGCATGATCGAAGAACCAGTCGACCATGCGTCGTCCAACGTGACGTAACCGAACTCTGGCGTCGACCAGGCGATAATCTCTTCCGCAAAGCGGGACACATCCACTGCAATCTGGGCTAGAACGTAGGCCGCTTCGGCTGCGAAATCACGCGAAGCTGTGCCGTCCAGTGAGTTGTCGGTTGCTTCATAGAAGCCAAGTTCTTCCGCAATCGCCTCCGGGTCTAGGTGCAACGAAGAACCCGCCAAAGCGCCAGAGCCGTACGGCGACACAGCCAACCGCTTGTCCGCATCCTGAATCCGCTCCAAGTCACGCAACAGCGGGTGTGCGTGAGCGAGCAACGAGTGTGCGAGCAAAATAGGCTGCGCAGCCTGGAAGTGGGTCTTACCCGGCATGATGATATCGGGATGTGCAGCCGCCTGTGCAACGAGAGCATCGATGAGATCCGTAATGTGCAGAGCAACACCGCGCAGGGCATCACGAACCCACATCCGGAACATCGTTGCCACCTGGTCATTCCGCGAGCGCCCTGCACGCAGGCGCCCTCCTACCTCAGGACCTACTCGGTCGATCAGGCCGCGCTCCATTGCGCCGTGAACATCTTCGTCCGTCGGTTCGGGAACAAACGCACCACTTGCAACGTCTGCGCCGAGTTGCTCAAGCCCCTCGAGCATGGTCTTCAGGTCTTCGTCCGAAAGAAGTCCTGCACGGTGCAAGACTTTTGCGTGAGCTTTCGATGCCAATACATCATAAGGCGCAAGCACCCAATCGAAGTGCGTCGATACGCTCAGCGCGAACATCGCCTCAGAAGGGCCGCCAGAAAACCGACCGCCCCACAGCGCGCCTTCATTCGTCTTATGCTGCTGCATAACTTCCAAAGCTCCCTGCTATTTCGCTTCGCGATCGCGCTTGTTCGCGATCTGCGATGACAAACCATGCAAACGGACGAAGCCCTTAGCGTAGGTCTGGTCGAAAGTGTCGCCTGTGTCGTACGTCGCGAGGTTGAAGTCGTACAGGGAGTGGTTGGAGCGGCGGCCATTGACCACTGCCTTACCTGCATGCATTTCCATGCGGATGTCCCCAGTGACGTGCTCCTGTGTCGACTCGATGAACGCATCCAGGGAGCGCTTGAGCGGACCGAACCAAAGACCGTCGTACACTTCCTCCGACCAGCGCGCGTCGATAAGTCGCTTGTAGCGAGCCAGCTCGCGCTCAATCGTAACGTCCTCGAGCGCCTTGTGCGCCGTAATCAGAGCGACCGCGCCTGGCGCTTCGTAAATCTCACGGGACTTAATGCCAACCAAGCGGTCTTCGACCATATCCAGACGACCGATGCCCTGCGCACCAGCGCGACGGTTCATCTCTTCGATTGCTTCCAACATCGTTACCGGGCGGCCGTCGATTGCAACCGGCTTGCCTCCCTCGAACGAGATAATGACTTCGTCAGGCGCATTGCCCATCGAAGGGCTTTCCGTGTAAGCGTATAGATCCTTCGTCGGCGCGTTCCAGAGGTCCTCCAAAAAGCCTGTCTCTACCGCGCGCCCCCAAACGTTTTGGTCAATCGAGAATGGCGAAGCTGCCGACTGCTCAATTGGCAGGTCCTTTCCTTCTGCGTACGCAATCGCCTTATCGCGTGTCCACGCAAAATCGCGAGCAGGCGCAACAATTTCCAGATCTGGGTCCTGGTTCAGGAATCCAACCTCAAAACGAACCTGGTCATTGCCTTTACCGGTGCAACCGTGTGATACGTGAGTGCCACCGTGCTCCTGTGCGGCCTTCACAAGGTGCTTTACGATCAACGGGCGGGAAATTGCTGACACCAACGGGTACTCACCCATGTACATACCGTTCGCCTTGATGGTTGGCAGGCAGTAGTCCTCAGCAAATTCATCTTTCGCATCGATAACGATGGATTCCACAGCACCGCAATCTAATGCGCGCTGACGTACGGACTCCATATCTTCGCCGCCCTGGCCAAGGTCGAGTGCTACTGCAATGACTTCGCCATTAAGCATTTCGCCGAGGTAGGAAATCGCAACAGAGGTATCGAGCCCGCCTGAGTATGCGAGTACAACACGGTTAGTCATGGATCAAAGCTCCTTGTGTTTCTAGATCATATTCTGCACTGCGGTACATAGTATACCTAGCGCGGGGTTTGTGCTTGCTTCGGCGTCACTTACGCCTTTGTATTGCGTCCAAATACCTGCTGGGCTAGGTCACCACCCTTAAGCGGATCTCGGGCGAGAACAAAAATCGTATCGTCACCAGCGATACAGCCTACTACCTGCTCCAAACCGACTCTGTCTATATAGCTAGCCAGATATTGTGCAGCTCCAGGTGGAGTTCGCAGTACAGCCATATTCGCAGAATGGTCAACAGAGACGACGAGTTCCTCGATCATTCGACGAAGTTTCTCACGTGGGCCTGTATGCAAGGCATCAAAAGCCTCGGCATCGGAGTTCACCGTGTAATATGCACGGCCTCCGTCGCTTGGCCGCACTTTCTTTGCTCCCAGCTCATCAAGATCACGGGACAGGGTTGCCTGCGTAATCTCGATACCCTCGTCTTGCAAAAGCTCGGAAAGCTGGATCTGAGAAGACACTCGCGTGCTCACAAGTATCTCCAGAATCCGAGCTTGTCGCGCAGTTCTTGAGACAGTTTGGGTCATTATTGGTGCTCCAACAACCAGGTCAACAACGCCTTTTGGGCGTGAAGACGATTTTCAGCTTCATCGAAGACTCGCGACTGCGGCCCATCGATTACTTCTGCGGTCACTTCGTTTTCACGATACGCCGGTAGGCAGTGAAGAAATATCGCATTATTACCGGCCATTTGCATAATTCCACTATTTACTTGGTATGGCAAGAACGGAGTGCGTCGATCTTTTCCATCTCCCTCCATGCCCATTGACACCCAAGTATCCGTGATAACCACGTCTGCTCCAGCTACCGCAGCAACATCGCTGGTAACCGTAACTGTCGCACCTGTCTGGCTTGCACGATCACGCGCACGGTCCACAAACCGCTGCTCCGGATGAAACTCCGGAGGCGCGATGATCGCGATGTCTACCCCCGCAGTTGCGAACCCAATCATGTAGGAGTTGGCCATATTGTTAGCGCCATCTCCCAAATACACAGCTTTCAGGCCGTGGAGTCCCGCCGGCCCCTGCTCAGGACAAAAGGTTTCGACGATTGTTTGCAGATCCGCAAGAATTTGGCACGGGTGCAGGTCATCGGAAAGCGCGTTAACAATCGGAACCTGTGATGTCTCCGCCATCTGGAGCAAATTGTCGTGGGCATACGTCCTCCAAACGATTGCTTCGACGTATCGCGAAAGCACCGCCGCCGTATCTTGGTAGGACTCACCCTTGCCCATTTGTGCATTCTGAGTTTCGACAACAATCGCGTGCCCACCCAGCTGTGCAATCCCTGTATCGAAGGAGAACCGCGTGCGCGTGGAGGTCTTGTCGAAAAGTACCGCAACAGACTTCGGCCCTTCGAGAGGTCGGTGCGCATAAGGGTTCTTTTTCATCTCTGCGGCAAGCGTGAGCACTTGCGCTTGTTCCTCTGGCGTCAAGTCATCGTCTGCGAAAAAGTGCCGAACTGAGTTCACCATGCTGTTTACTTCCTATTTCTGCGTTATGATTGCTGCAAAATATGCGGACGTCTCCCCTATTGTATTTTCAAAGCCTCCTGGACGTTCGCTTTTCGACGCCCACTTTCCCCTTACATAGGCTCCAAAAGCGTCCGCACTGTTGCTGTACCGACGCCACGAGTTCCTAGATCCAGCGTAATAGTCACGTGTTCGTCGTAGTCAAGCACCCGGCTTGTCAAGAGCGGAGTGATTCCCTGGCAGAGCTGTGTTCCATTGACGTTGATCTCCAGTGCCTCAGCATCTAGGCACACTTTTGTCTTCCCCGCAATCGCGAGTGCGCGTGGCCAGTCCGGAGCACCACTGAGTAGCGACTCTCGAAAACGTCCGTCACATGCTACGGCTTGTGCTGCGATGCGTGCCTCTTCATCATTTGCAGCGCCAGCTACGGCAAGCGTCAATTTCTTGGTCGCGCTTCCCTGGTTGACCAAAAGCTGCTCCACCAATGCCTCGCAAACCGCAAGCACTGCCTCATCCAACTGAGTTTGATTGGGGGTGACCTGGCTCGCACCAGATGCGAGCAACAACACCGTATCGTTCGTTAGCGGGGCTGTAGATCGATCAAGCGTATTAAACGTAGTTTCCATAGCCCGTCGCAATGCCTTTTCGAGTGAAAAGGCCGGTACAAGCGCATCTGTGGTGAGGCACCCCAGTACTGTGTCTAGTGTTTCCTGTGAATTTCCAGCCCCCTGGGAAATGCCCCCGACACTCCAAGCTCCACAGCTCACGCCTGCTTGATTGATCGTTCCTTGGGTTGACGCTATTGCGGCCGCAGCCGATTCAGCGTGCGCAGGGGTATCTCCCAGATCCGTGGCGAGTTTGGCTAACCCAGTTTTCACACGCTCCATTGGCAAAGGCACTGCGAACTGTCCCTTCGCGCAGACTGCGACCCGGTCTTCTGGGACTCCAATCTCTTGGGATACGCGCTTCTGAATCTCACGAGTGTCCGCATCCCCCGTTGAACCGTTGAACGCATTAGCGTTGCCTGATGTTAAAACAACTGCGTTCACAGCATGCGAGCGCATAACTTCGCGCGTAGCTCGAACAGGCGAGGCGCAGACCCGACTATCTGGAAACACCGCTGCTGCGTTCCAAGCAGGTCCCTGATTAACAATGAGCGCCAGATCACGCCCCTCGCCTTCGCGTATTCCCGCGTGAAGACCTGCAGCCACAAATCCCTT
Organism: Corynebacterium sp. UMB8791; assembly: GCF_054166365.1. NCBI lineage: Bacteria > Bacillati > Actinomycetota > Actinomycetes > Mycobacteriales > Corynebacteriaceae > Corynebacterium > Corynebacterium sp. UMB8791. Next base: position 109,693 of record NZ_JBSZCG010000114.1, read on the forward strand.
AGGGGTGAGAACGGTCTGTTGTGGCATGGTTTTATGGCTCCTTTACGGGTGTAGACGCTTGTGGCTACGGAGTCCCATCCTGCCAGACAAATGGCAAGCTCGTGCCGATTCAAGATACATGCATTCCTAAAACGACAGCAGGCAGGACGCCGCTCACTGCGATGTCCTGCCTGTCAGCAGCAAAAGTAACCTACGCCCTCATCGTGGCATTAAATTCCTGTTTCGCTGCCTCAGCCGCAGCTAAACGCCCTTCCGACGCTTCGTCTTCAGTGAGCGTTCGGTCATCCGCACGGAACAAGAGTCCAAATGCGAGCGACTTCTTGCCTTCGCCGAGGGACTCAGAACGATAGACGTCAAACAGCGTTACATTTTCCAATAACGGCCCGGCGTGTTCTGCTACGGTCTTTCGCACGCTTTCGGCCGGTGTCGAGTCGTCCACGACCAATGCAAGGTCCTGGTGAACTGCCGGGTACGCAGACAGCTTCGGAGCGGGCAGGTGAGCACTCTGTGGCAATGCCGAAAGGTCCATCTCCATTGCGCAAACTCGTGCAGGTAAGCCACATTCTTCCAGAATCTGCGGGTGTAGTTCACCTGCGTGACCAACAACTTGGCCGTCGACCAGCAACTCTGCGCAGCGTCCCGGATGCCATGGTAGGTAGTCTGCTGCCCGGACCTCGAGCTCTATCCCGGCTGTCCGCGCCACTATCTGCGCAGATTCAACAGCATCAGCCCACGAGTACATTCGCGAATCGCCCCAAGGCCCCTCTACTTCGGCATCTCCGACGCCAACAGTTGCAACATGCAGCGGCTGCTTCGGCAATGAGTTCACCACTGCTGCCAGGGTCTCTTCGTCCGGGCGGTGATCAACGCTTGGCATTGGTGTTTCAGCTTCCCCGCCGATAGCTACCTGTGCAACTGAGTAAATCGACACGTCATGCTGACCGCGGGCCGCATTTTTCGCTACTGCCTCGAGCATTGCGGGCAAGAGTGTCGTAGCGAGTACGGCGTAGTCGCTATCCAGAGGATTCTGAACAGACACGGTTGCGCGGCGGGCATCGTCCTTGCTCAGGCCCCAGGCGTCGAAAAGACCCGTGGCCATAAACGGTGTAGGAATAATTTCTGCGTAACCTGAGTACGCAAGAGCATGCGTCACTGCACGACGACGCTTTTGCGTTGCAGTCAGGCCACGTCCCCCCTTCGGCGTCGGAAGAATCGATGGAATAGCGTCAAGCCCTTCGAGCCGAACAATCTCTTCTACAAGCTCTACTGGGACCGTAAGGTCATTCCGCCAGGAAGGTGGCGTCACAATGAAATTGCCACCACTTTCTTCAACGCCGCACCCGACTTCATGTAGCCGCTGAGAAATGGTCTCTTCAGAGTACTTGACGCCGATCAATGCCGATGGGAACGTTTTCGCCATAGAGATCTCAGTTCGCTGATGCACCTCACCCACCAACGTACGACCTGCTGCAACCTTGCCCCCGGCAAAGCTCGTCAGCAGCTCACAAGCTACATCCAACGCTACCTCCACCAGTGCCGGATCGACTCCACGCTCAAATCGACGGGAGGCTTCTGAGCTCAGTTTGTGGTGACGAGCAGTACGCGCAACCGTAAGTTCATCCCAAGTTGCTGCTTCGAAGTAAACATTCTTCGTGGTTTCCGAAATTTCTGAGGTCGTGCCACCCATGACACCAGCCAGAGACTGAATTCCAGAGTCATCAGAAATGACTACATCGGAAGCGCGAAGGGTTCGCATTGTATGATCCAGTGTTTCGAATTCAGTGCCCTCTTCCGCATTATGGATGCGAAGCGCGCCAGAGATTGTATCTGCGTCAAAGGCGTGCATCGGCTGACCGAGCAGCAACATTACGAAGTTCGTAACATCGGTTGCGCCGTTCACTGGACGGATGCCGCTGAGCATGAGCTCGCGCTGCATCCAAAACGGCGACGCCGCTTCGGGGTCGATGCCTTCCACCTTTCGCAGCCCGAAGCGCTTCGTAGCGGTGTCCGGCTCTACGGTGACGTCGAGAAGGGAACCTGCTGGCGCAGGAACTGCAGAAATATCGATGCCGGCGATGTCAGGCTGCTGAGCTGGGTCGACAAAAGCGATGTCGAATGCCGACGCAAGCTCTCGCATTAGGCCACGCGCCGACAAAGCGTAACCACGATCCGGAGTGACGTTCACTTCGAAGATAGTGTCGTCGAGATCCAGAACTTCCCGCGCATCAGTGCCAGGGGCGCCGATTTCATCGCTAAGAGTAATGATGCCAGCACTCTTCGCGGTCAGACCGAGCTCCGCCGCTGACGCCATCATCCCGTTAGAGATATGCCCGTAAGTCTTTCTCGCAGAAATAGCGAAATTACCCGGAAGAACGCACCCCGGAAGCGCGACAACTACCGTGTCGCCAACAGTAAAGTTACGTGCACCGCAAATAATGCCCTGCGGCTCACCCGTGCCATTCGCCTGTCCCACGTCAACCTGGCAGTAACGAATCGGCTTCTTGAACTCGGTGAGCTCTTCAATATCAAGGACCTTGCCGAGCACTAGAGGACCCTCGGTTTTTTCAATCGGGGCGTAGCCTTCAGTCTCAAAACCGACGCGAACGAAGCCTGCGTCCATCTCTTCGTCAGTGACAGACCAACCAGTATTGCCCGCCTGTTGCAGAAGGGTGGTGAGGAAATTTTTTGAAATCAGCATGTCATTAACTCCTTTAAGCCTGCACACCAAATGGGACGGTGAAACGGATATCGCCTTCGACCATGTCACGCATGTCTGACAAGCCGTTACGGAACTGGAGAGTACGTTCAAGGCCCATCCCGAACGCAAAGCCTGAGTACTCATCCGGATCAATGCCTACTGCGCGAAGCACGTTCGGGTTCACCATGCCGCAGCCACCCCACTCGATCCAGCCAGCACCACCCTTTTTATTTGGGAACCAAACGTCTACCTCAGCAGATGGCTCGGTGAAGGGGAAGTAATTGGTACGCATACGCGTCTTCGTCTCTGGCCCGAACAGCGTCTTCGCAAGGTGGTCGAGTGTGCCACGCAAATGAGCCATAGTCAGGCCTTTATCGACGGCAAGACCCTCAATCTGGTGGAAAACTGGGGTGTGCGTTGCGTCAAGTTCATCGGTGCGGAATACCCTGCCAGGGCAAGCAATGTACACAGGCACATCACGGTCAAGCATCGTTCGAACCTGGACAGGCGAAGTATGCGTGCGCATCACCTGGCGGGAACCAGGTTTACCAACGTAAAAGGTGTCCTGCAGCGTCCTCGCCGGGTGATCCGGAATGAAGTTCAGTGCATCAAAATTAAAGTATTCGGCTTCGATTTCTGGCCCTTCGGCGATCTCCCACCCCATGCCGACAAAGATATCTGCGATCTGCTCACTCAACGTTGTGATGGGGTGCATCGCGCCCAGCTGAGAACGACGTGTCGGTAGAGTTACGTCGACAGCCTCTGCTTTCAATTGAGCCTCGCGGTACTCGGCTTCACGCACCGCGTGAAGTTTGGCATACGCCTTCTCTACACGGCCTCGGGCCACATTCACTGCCCTACCAGCGTCTTTACGGTCTTGCTTTGGCAACGAACCGAGTGCACGCCGAGCCTGAGGGATGTAGGCTTGGTCGCCCAAGTGCTGCTTGTGAGCCTCTTCTAACGCCTGCAGGTCTGCAGCTGCTTCAAAATCCGAAATTGCAGCTTCTGCTGCCGCATTGAGTTTCTCTTCTGACAATTCGATTCCACTATTTTCCGACACACTCGGTCCTTCCGATTACGCTTTGTAGTAAAGGTTGTAAAGCCGTTAAAACGAAACTAAGCATACCTGTCGCTTCAGACACGACACATATAACTAAAGCTCTTGTTGCGCCATCTTTGCTTTGGCAGTTTCCCAAAGACACATTGCTGACGCTGTTGCAAGGTTCAGCGACTCTGCAGATCCCTGAATCGGGATTGATACCCGTACATCAGCACGATCTGCAATAGCTGTTGGCAATCCGTGTGCTTCGTTTCCGAACAGCCAAGCAATCGGGGCAGAAAGCAGATCACTTGTTTTCTCAAGGGATACCTCGCCGTCGATAGTCGTCGCCACTGTCTGAAGCCCTGCTGCTTTTAGCTGGCCAAGGACGTCCTGGGTATTGCGCTCGCGTGCCACAGGTAAGTGAAACAACGAACCTGCTGAGGCCCGCACAGCCTTGCCCGACTCAGGATCGACACAGTCGCCGGCAAATATGACAGCATCCGCCCCGCACACGTCAGCAATGCGAATCATCGTGCCTGCGTTACCCGGATCGTTAGTATCAATCCCGACCACAACAAAAGAAGGCTTACCGCGAAGAGCTGCCCCGACTGACCACAACACTGGCTTGCAAACAGCAAAAATACCAGTGGTGTTTACAGTGTCGCTCAAGTGCTTCGCTGCGATATCTGTAATGGCATGAACATATACATCCATATATTCTGCGGTAGTCACAACGTCAGCAAAGGCTTGTGACGCATGTTCTGTCACGAAGAGGTCAGTAGCCGCGCCCGTAGCTACGGCAGCCTCGACACTGTTCACCCCTTCCACCAGAAAGCGGTTTGCTTTCTTGCGTCCTTTTGCGCGGAGCAGCTTCGCTGCATTCACGACTCGCGGGGTTCGTTCGGTGAAGGGCTGTGAAAAGTCAAGGGCCACGAAATTTCCTACTCCTGAATGTAAAAACCCGCCGCCAAGCGTTCACGCTTGCCGACGGGCTCCGTCCTAGTTCAACGTTCTAGGCAACTTATGCTGCATCAACTGGCGCATTTACGTCAGCTGGCAAGGCCTTCTTAGCGATCTCGCAGATAGCGGAGAAGGCTGCAAAGTCGTTCACTGCGAGCTCCGCGAGGATCTTGCGGTCAACCTCGACCTCTGCGAGCTTCAAGCCGTGAATGAGACGGTTGTAAGTGATGTCGTTCATACGGGCCGCGGCGTTGATACGCTGGATCCACAGCTTACGGAACTCACCCTTGCGCTTACGACGATCGCGGTAGGCGTAGGTCTGGGAGTGCAGCCACTGTTCTTTTGCCTTACGGTACAGGCGGGAGCGCTGGCCACGGTAGCCCTTTGCGGACTTCAGAATCGCGCGACGCTTCTTCTTGGCATTAACTGAACGCTTGACACGTGCCATGAGTCAATACTTCCTTTTCTTTCGTTCACCGGTTGTTTTAACTTGGGCAGTGCTTAGGACATGCCGAGGAGGCGCTTCATGCGCTTCACGTCGTTCTTAGCTACGTCGGTGGTACCCGAGAGCTTGCGACGACGCTTCGAAGACAGCTTCTCGTTCAGGTGGCGCTTACCAGCCTGCTCACGACGCAGCTTGCCCTTGCCGTTAACCTTGATGCGCTTTGCGGTGCCCTTGTGGGTCTTCTGCTTCATGTTGAAAGCCCTTCAGAGTTGAAAACTTGATCTACTTTTTGCCCTTGCGAGCAGGTCCGAATACCATCGTCATGTTTCGCCCGTCCTGCTTCGGACGGGACTCCACGACACCAACCTCTTGAATGTCGTCTGCAAGACGCTCGAGGAGGCGGTAGCCGAGTTCTGGGCGCGATTGCTCGCGGCCACGGAACATGATGGTGACTTTGACCTTGTTGCCCTTCTCTAGGAAGCGCTCCACATTGTTTTTCTTCGTCTGGTAGTCGTGCTCATCGATCTTAGGACGGAACTTCTGTTCCTTCACTACGGTCTGCTGCTGGTTCTTGCGGGCCTCGCGAGCCTTCTGATCCTGCTCATACTTGTATTTGCCGTAGTCCATGATCTTCGCCACGGGCGGCTTCGCCTTTGGCGCAACTTCGACGAGGTCAAGATCGGCCTCGTAAGCCAGTTTCCGAGCATCGTCGGTACGGACGATCCCTACCTGCTCGCCGGACGGGCCGACCAAGCGGACTTCCGGGACGCGGATACGATCGTTAATCCGAGCTTCAGCGCTGATGAGAACTCCTAAAACATAGAAACCAATGTGTGATCGCTACCAGACCACCAGTGATTCTGCGCAAAAGCACAAAACCCGCGCTATTACTAATAACGCGGGAGCTTTCCGTAGGCAACCAAAAAATGCTTTGGCTACCTTGACCCGTATCCTGATCACTATCGACCGGCATGGGGTGGGATTCACTCCACTTGTGGCCCAGGCACCTTTGTAAAGAATGCTCTGGGCGGTAGTGGTGAGAACTTTAATACATGAAGTTTATTCAAGCAAATCATGCATTCAAGCTGGATCTATTGCAATATCTCCTTCAAGAAAGCACCTGTATGAGACTTGCCATTACGTGCTACGTCTTCTGGCGTTCCCTGCGCGACCACCGTTCCACCGCCTGATCCCCCCTCAGGCCCCATGTCAATCACCCAGTCCGCCGACTTGATAACGTCCAGGTTGTGTTCGATCACCAACACAGTGTTGCCCTTTTCCACCAGGCCATTCAGCACAAGCATGAGCTTACGAATGTCTTCGAAGTGCAGCCCCGTAGTGGGCTCGTCGAGGATGTAAATTGTTCGGCCGTTAGTTCGCTTCTGCAATTCTGCCGCCAGCTTCACCCGCTGTGCCTCACCACCGGATAGCGTTGTCGCAGCCTGCCCAAGACGTACATAGCCCAGGCCGACGTCTACAAGCGTGTTGAGGTATCGATGGATTGACTGAATTGGCTCGAAGAACTCAGCTGCTTCAGAAATCGGCATATCGAGAACTTCGGCAATGTTCTTACCCTTATAGCGCACTTCGAGGGTTTCACGGTTGTATCGTGCTCCCTGGCACACCTCACACGGGACGTATACATCCGGTAGGAAGTTCATCTCAATCTTGATAGTGCCATCACCACGGCACGCTTCACAGCGCCCGCCTTTGACATTGAACGAGAATCGGCCAGCCTTGTAGCCGCGAACCTTTGACTCTTGTGTTTCCGCGAATAGGTTGCGGATCTTGTCAAACACCCCTGTATATGTCGCGGGGTTTGATCGTGGTGTACGTCCGATGGGACTCTGGTCGACTTGGACAAGTTTATCGAGATGGTCAAGGCCACTGACTTTCTTTACCCGTCCCGGGACTTGTCGAGCTCCATTGAGCTCATTCTGGAGAGTCTTAGCCAGAATCTGGTTTACCAGCGTAGACTTGCCAGACCCAGATACCCCAGTAACAGCTACCAACACTCCCAGTGGAATATCCACTGATACGTTCTTGAGGTTGTTCTCTCGCGCGCCCTCAATTCTCAGCTTGCGGTCTGCGTCTACCGGTCGACGCTGATCCGGGACCTCAATCTTTTTCCTGCCCGCAAGGTAGTCTCCGGTAATGGAGTTCTCTACTTCACGGATACCGTCGGGTTCTCCCTGGTAGACCACTTCCCCGCCGTATTCTCCGGCGAGCGGCCCGATGTCTACCAACCAATCAGCCTCACGGATCGTTTCCTCATCGTGTTCAACCACAACCAGCGTGTTCCCAAGGTCGCGAAGTTTCTTCAGAGTCTTAATCAGCCTCTGGTTATCCCGTTGATGCAAACCGATTGACGGCTCATCAAGCACGTACAGTACACCGGCAAGGCCAGACCCAATTTGCGTGGCCAGACGGATGCGCTGCGCTTCACCGCCCGACAGGGTGCCGGCTGACCGAGCGAGCGAGAGGTAACTCAGTCCTACGTCCAAGAGAAAGTGCAGCCGAGCTTGGATCTCTCGAAGTACCGCACCCGCGATCATCTCCTCGCGGTAACCAAGTACCAAATTATCAAGGTATTCGGACGCATCCTCAATGCTCAGTTCCGTAAGCCCGGCGATGGAGCGTTCACCATGCGTTGTTGAGTCGAGGCGAACGGCGAGAATCTCGGGCTTCAACCTAGCGCCCTTGCACGAAGGACACGGTACCTCTCGCGTATAAGCAAGCAGTCGGTCTTTCTGGGTATCGCTTTCGGCCTGCTCGAGCTTACGCTCCAGGTACCCAATGACGCCTTCATAAGCTGCGCTGAATGACCGCTGCCTGCCGTAGCGGTTCTTGTACCGCACGCTGATCTTGGTTTTGGAACCATTTACCAAATGCTTCTGCTGCGTTTTCGTCAGCGAGCTGAACGGAGCGTGAGCATCAAAGCCCTCCTCTTTTGCTAACGCTTCAATCAACTTGACGAAGTATCGCTTGTTCGGGCTGGAGTTCCATGGCTGGAAAGCATCAATTGCTGGTGCGTCTGGATCTGGAATAACGAGTTCTTCGTCAATCTTCTTCTGCGTCCCGAGACCGTCACACGTTGGACAGGCACCAAACGGTGAGTTAAACGAGAACGCGCGCGGCTCGTACTCCTCAACGTTAAGTTTGTGCCCGTTCGGGCACGCCATTTTTTCAGAGAAGATCTGGATCCGATCAGGGTTGTCCTCATCGAAGTCAACGAATTCGAAGCCAACGAGGCCGTCGGCAAGCTTAAGTGCTGTCTCCACCGAGTCGGTGAGACGCTGCTTTTGGCTTTGCTTCACTTGAAGGCGGTCGACTACCACCGAAATCGTGTGTTTGACCTGCTTCTCAAGCTTCGGTGGATCGCTGAGCTGGTACAACTCGCCGTCCACGCTCACTCGAGAGTAGCCCTGGGCGGCGAGATCCTTAAACAAGTCAACGAACTCGCCTTTACGCTTTCGTACTACCGGAGCAAGGACTTGGAACTTGAGACGCTCTTCCATCCCCAGCACGCGGTCCACAATCTGTTGCGGCGTCTGCCGTTCAATCACAGCGTCGCACTCTGGACAATGAGGAGTGCCAGCCCGCGAATAGAGTAGGCGGAGGTAATCGTAGATTTCGGTGATGGTACCTACAGTCGAACGGGGGTTACGGTTCGTCGATTTTTGGTCGATTGACACCGCGGGCGATAGCCCGTCAATGTAATCGACATCGGGCTTATCCATCTGTCCTAAGAACATCCGAGCATAGGACGAAAGAGACTCAACGTATCGACGCTGCCCCTCCGCAAAGATCGTATCGAATGCCAGCGAGGACTTACCCGATCCAGACAGGCCTGTAAATACGGCCATCTTGTCCCTCGGCAGAGACACATCGACGCCCTTCAGGTTGTGTTCCCTTGCTCCACGTACAACAAGACGGTCAGCCACCTAGATACCTCTTCCAGAAGATCGGTTCATTTTGTTCCGAACATACCAGCGTATACCACTTCGGTAATCACTGTTCTGGCGAAGAAGGAATTGACTAGGGTAGGCACCATGAATTCAGAATCAACTCCACTGCCCCAATTAACACTGCACCAGGTTTCCGTCGGCTCGATGGACAACAACTGCTATCTCCTCTGCGCAGATGGCCAGGGCCTGCTAATCGACGCCGCTGACGACGCGCCGGCTATCCTCGCCATGGCCGAACAGGCCGGAGTCAAGATCACGGATGTATTAACGACGCATCGCCACCACGACCACGTGCGTGCATTGGCTACAGTCCTGGAAGCAACGGGCGCTACACACTGGGCACCGTTCCTCGAGGTACCTGCCCTGCCTGCTCCTGTCGACCGCGAAATCCACGACGGCGACTCGATTTCGTTCGCAGGCCACGAGCTCCCAGTGGTAATTCTGCGTGGACATACCCCAGGTGGCGCAGCCGTGCGCGCCGACCTCAAGGGGGTGCCTAACCTCTTTGTTGGTGATTCTCTTTTCCCTGGTGGGCTTGGGAAAACAAATTCCGAAGGCGACTTCGTGCGACTCTTCCGCGATGTCAAAGAAAAACTCTTCGACGCATATCCGGATGAGACAATTGTGTGGCCGGGCCATGGTAAATCCACTACGCTTGGTGCAGAGCGTCCAGATTTAGATGTTTGGTGGAACCGTCGCTGGTAAAAGCGTAATCCGAATGTCGGACGTCACATAGAACATATATACAGCGACCGGTACGTTGCGAAAAGAAAAGAGGAATGCATTTATGATTCGAAAACTCGCAAGGCCAATGCTCGCGTCCGTCTACATCGTTGACGGTGTTCAGACGCTGCGTGACCCAAATGCCAATAAAGAAAGCACGAAGGCGCTTTTAGATAAGGTCCGCGGTGCCGTTCCGAGCGAGTACCGTGGTCTGATCCCGAGCAACCCGAAGACGGCCGCTCAGGTCGTTGGTGGCATTAAAGCAGGTGCAGGCAGCCTCTTCGCCATTGGCAAGCTGCCACGCACTTCCGCTGCACTGCTCGCTGCGACTGCAATCCCGTCGATTATCGGCCGTAATGCCTTCTGGGAGGCCGACGAGGCGAATGAGAAGCAGCGTCGTCAGACTGGCGCGCTGACCGATGTCGCTCTCGCCGGTGGTGTGCTCCTCGCGACTGTGGACACTGCTGGCAAGCCAGGGCTGCAGTGGCGCGCCCAGCAGGCTGCCCGCACCGCGAAGAAGAACGTACAGCAGGCACTGCCTACCCAATCTGAGACCGAAAAGGCTCTGGGTAAAGCAAGTAACTGGCTGTCCGATACTGCAGATCAAGTGGTCGACTACGTCGATAACAACAAGGATGACTGGAAGAAGCAGGCCTCTAAGTTTGCGGACCAGGCATCTGACGCAGCTGAGGGCTTCTGGCAGGATGCGCGCAAGCAAACCTCCTCGTTCCTCTCTGATGCGGGTGACTGGATGGAGGATGTTTCCGATAGCGCTCAAGACACCTACAAGGACTTGAAGCCAAGCAAACTCCAGCAGTTCAAGGCAAAGCGCAAGGTCAACAGCGTTGTTGGGGATCTCCAGGACAAGCTGGAGAGCCTCGAGCCAAGCAAGTTGGACCAGTTCAAGGCAAAGCGCAAGGTAAAGAAGAGCACCGCGAAGCTGCAGGACCGTGCCCAGGACGCGGTTGACTCCCTGCAGGATGCCTTCGACAACTTGGATGTTGCGCCGTCAAAGTGCAAGCAGTGGAAGTGGAAGCGTAAGGCTAAGAAGGCCGAAAAGCGCGCGAACAAGCTGGTAAAGAAGGTTCAGAAGAAGCTCAGCTAATCTGACTTTCTGTAGTACACCCCGTGGCCGCATAGTTGTGGTTGCGGGGTGGCTTTTACTTTGAAGGAGATTATGTTCACCGTGTCAGAGCAAGAGGTTGCTCGCGAACAGCACTACGTCGACGGTCTATTTTCTCGTCTTGACGATGAAGTATCGAAAGCCCAAGCCAAACTGGAAGCGGTGCAACGAGATGTCGACCCTGACAACCCAGATTCTGATGCGCTCGTCAGGCGCGAAACTGAATATCATGGGCTGAATGCAAAACTCGATGCACTCAACCTGGCAGAAGTTGGCTTAGTTTTTGGCCGAATTGATGTGGAGGACGAGTCTCCGGAGAATCTAGTCCCTAACAGCGACAATCTTGACCGACGCTATATAGGCCGGATGGGCATCGACGCCCCCGAAGACAAGTACCGGACGCTCCTCATCGATTGGCGGGCGCCCATGGCACGGCCGTTTTACCTCGCGACGACGGCGCACCCTTCAGGCGTGCAAACCCGGCGAAACATCCGTATGAGGGGTCGCACGGTGGAAACCATTGACGACGAGGTCCTCTCCGGCACAGGTACGGGTGTTGAAGCCTCGGGTGTCGGATCCGAGGCTGCGCTGCGGCGCGCCATGAATCGGCCACGCACTGCGCACATGCAATCCATCGTTGAGACAATCCAGCGTGAACAGGATGCCGTCATTCGTGACGCTACGCGTGGAGTGATGGTTGTCGAGGGTGGTCCAGGTACTGGCAAGACTGCAGTCGCTCTCCATCGTGTTGCGTATCTGCTCTATACTTGGCGAGCGCAGCTGGCGAAGACCGGCGTCTTGGTTCTTGGCCCCAATACCGTCTTTTTGGACTACATCTCGCGAGTTCTTCCGGAGCTCGGCGAGACCGGCGTAGTGCTTTCCACAATCTCAGACTTAATCCCCGGTTTTACCCCGGAAGGTAGCGAGTCGCTTGCTGCACGGGAAGTCAAAGGCTCGATTGAGATGGTCACGATTCTCAAGCGGGCTGTGCAGTCATATGAGACGGTTCCGGAGCGCGCGGTAACCCTTTCAATTGAGAACGTTCCTGTCGCTGCGACGCCAGCCATGGTGAAGGCAGCCAGAACCAAAGCACGACGGTCACGTCGTCCTCATAATGAAGCACGAGCCGTGTTTGCGGAACATCTTTGCGAACTTCTTGCGCAAGCACTTGCCAACACCATTGGTGCGGACCCTCTAGGCGGTGAGAATCTGTTGTCTGCTGCAGACGTCGATCAGCTCCACGATGACCTGGCTGAAGAATCCCAGGTCCGAGACTTTATTGACGCCCACTTCCCCACTCTGTCGCCTACAGAGGTACTACGTAATTTGCTTGAAGACCGCGACGCAATCGCAGCTGTCGCGTATGACTACGACGACTACACACAAGATGCCCTCTTTCGGGAGCCTGGTGCGGCAACGGCCCCGTCGGATGCAGCATTACTCGACGAACTGTCGATTCTTATTGGTAGTAGCCCAGCGGAGGGTATTCGTGACTCCGTTGACGATGCGTGGCAACAGCAGGTGGCCGAGGCAGAGGACGCGTTGGACGTCTTGGCTTCATCCGAGTCCACTGACAACGATGACGACCAGTTCGAGGCTGAGATCCTCTCTGCATCAGACGTCATTGATGCGGAAACGCTCGCGCAGCGCCAGGCGAGCACCGATATCCGTTCGACCGCAGAGCGCGCACGCGCAGATCGCACATGGGCCTATGGGCATGTGATCGTGGATGAGGCACAAGAGCTCTCACCGATGGAATGGCGGATGGTGTTTCGGCGCTGCCCATCAAAGTGGATGACATTAGTTGGAGACACCGCGCAGACTTCTTCGCCTGCGGGTTCAGACGACTGGTCAGCAACGCTGGAACCGTTTGTTGGCTCGCGTTTCCGCACGCATACCTTGAGTGTGAACTACCGGACTCCGTCGGAGATTATGGAGTACGCCGCGAAAGTTCTTCACGCGATCGACTCAGAGGCAGCGGTCCCTGAGAGCATTCGAAGCACTGGGCAACCCGTCGAGTTTTGGCCTTCCGGCACCACCCCAGAAACTGTCGCAACATACGAGGATGGGCGCACGACAGCGATCATCGACAAGTCAAATGTCGATGCGATGAAGGGACTCGAATTTGACCATGTAGTACTAATAGAACCCCAAGAAATTATCGACGCCTCTCCGCAAGGTTGGCAAGACCTCTACGTGGCGATGACCCGAGCAACTCAAAGCCTCGCTGTCATCGGTGAGATGCCATAGAACAACCTCCGGCCAGGCAGTTGGCCGGAGGTTGTTATATGAAGCGTTAGCTGACGGTATGTACGATCATGACGTCGCAGTCCGATTGGCGAGCAACGTCTGCTGGGACAGACCCCAGCAGGCGACCTGTCAGAGAGTTGATACCGCGGTTACCGACCACCAGCAGTTCCGCATTGTTGTCACGAACAATCGCCATCAGAGCCTCTACTGGAGTACCCGGACGGGTCGCAGTCTGCACGTCTTTTGCTCCGTGCTGTCGCGCATGTTCTGCTGCCGCTTCAAGATTTGCCAACGCGTCCTTGTCACCGAGGATGGTGACCGAATCTTGTCGCAGGCTCTTCGTCGCGTCCGCTTCCGTTTCGTAATACGCGGTACCGATCACTAGCGTGGCACCAAATGCACTCGCCATTTTTGCAGCACGCTCGACGGCGAGCAGTGAAGACTTGGACCCGTCGGACCCTACGACGATGGTCTTGTAGTAATTGGCCATAGCTGTATTCTTGAGACCTTTCCTGATTCAGCTGTCGCTCGCTGGATAACGGTGGCGCCAACAAGCACGGTCAAATTTATAGTACCTGGTTCTCGCGCGGATGAAGGCTAGTCATGGCCTTCAGCTCGGGTGTCAACGAGCATGACATCAACCGGCGCCTTCTTTGCCACGCTACCTGGGATGTTGCCGAAGACTCGACCGGCGAGGGACCGCATTCCTTTGTTTCCAACCACGAGGAGATCTACGCTGTATTCCTTTACTGATTCCAGCAGTACATTCGCAGGCTGGCCGCCACTGGAGACCAAGTTAATCTCTGGTGCCTGTTCTTCGACTGCGATCGCCTTCGCACGCCTCAAGATATCCTCGGCGCCCGATTCCGTCACGATATCGATCTTGCTCAGCTCCGCGTTGGTTGCGTTCAGCATCGAGCCCGACGCTGTGTAGTGAGCACAGATGACTGTGAGCTTCGCGTCATACACGCGGGCCAGGCTCGCAGCAGCACGAACCGCAACAAGCGAAGTTGGTGAACCGTCAGTACCGACAGCAATCGACTTATAGGTATGCATAGATTCCTCGAACCTTTCTTAGTTTCCTGTATCTTTCATACCACGAAGTTCCTTTCGGAGATCAGCAATTTCATCACGCAGTCTGCCGGCGAGCTCAAACTTCAACTCGCGAGCTGCTGCACCCATTTGCTTCGTAAGGTCGTCGATCAATGCTTGTACCTGATCAGAGGCCATCTCGGACACGTCTGGCTTCGATACAACTGCGGTATCCGAGGCAACGCCATTTTCAGCTTCACCGTCAGTGTTCTCATATACCTGATCCAAAATGTCGGCAATCTTCTTGCGCAGCGGCTGCGGATCGATCCCATGTTCTTTGTTGTACGCCAACTGAATTTCGCGACGCCGCTCTGTCTCACTGATTGCTTCCTCCATCGACTCAGTGACCTGGTCGGCGTACATGATGACCTCTCCAGATACGTTACGAGCTGCGCGCCCGATAGCCTGAATCAGCGACTTGGTCGAACGCAGGAACCCTTCCTTGTCGGCGTCGAGAATTGCAACAAGTGAAACTTCCGGCAAGTCGAGACCCTCTCGCAGCAGGTTGATGCCAACGAGGACGTCGAATTCTCCAAGCCTCAGCTGGCGGAGCAGCTCAACGCGCTGCAACGTATCAATGTCAGAGTGCAGGTAGCGCACCTTTACCCCGTTATCCAGGAGATAATCAGTCAAGTCCTCAGCCATGCGCTTCGTCAAGGTAGTGACCAGCACGCGCTCGTTCTTCTCCACCCGGACGCGAATCTCGTCAATCAGGTCGTCGATTTGTCCCTTCGTCGGTTTCACCGTGACCTTTGGATCGACGAGGCCTGTTGGGCGAATAACCTGCTCAACAAACTCGCCGTGTGCTGCCTCGAGCTCGTAATCGCCCGGTGTCGCGGACATGTACACCGTCTGCCCCACGCGCGATTCAAACTCATCGAAGGTCAACGGACGGTTGTCGACGGCACTCGGCAGCCGGAATCCGAATTCCACGAGGTTGCGCTTCCTCGACATATCGCCTTCAAACATTCCTCCAATTTGCGGGACGGTCACGTGAGACTCGTCGATAATTGTGAGGAAGTCTTCCGGGAAGTAGTCGATGAGCGTCGCCGGCGCCGATCCTGCCTCGCGCCCGTCCATGTGACGAGAATAGTTCTCAATGCCTGAGCAGAAGCCAACCTGCTGAATCATCTCGAGGTCATACTCGGTGCGCATCCGAAGTCGCTGAGCCTCAAGTAGTTTTCCGCGGTTCTCAAGGTCCTCTAAACGGTCTGCAAGCTCTTCTTTGATGGATTCGATCGCCTTTTCCATTCGCTCTTCAGTGGCCACGTAATGGGTAGCAGGAAAGATCCGAAGCTCATCTTCTTGGCTCAGCACGTCTCCCGTGAGCGGATGAATGTAATACAAGCTGTCAATCTCGTCTCCGAAGAACTCAACCCGAACCGCGACTTCCTCATACGCAGGAATGATATCGACGACGTCGCCCTTTACTCGGAACGTACCGCGTTTGAAGTCAATATCGTTGCGCTCGTACTGGATATCAACGAGTAATCGAAGGAAGCGGTCACGCTCAACCTCTTCCCCCACGCGCAGCACCACAGAGCGATCAAGGTAGGACTGCGGCGTACCAAGGCCGTAGATACAAGAGACTGACGACACCACCACTACGTCACGACGCGACAGCAATGCGGAGGTAGCTGAGTGACGCAGGCGTTCCACATCATCATTAATGGAGGAATCTTTTTCGATGTATGTATCCGTCTGAGCGATATATGCCTCTGGTTGGTAATAGTCGTAGTACGAGACGAAGTACTCAACCGCGTTATTTGGGAGGAGCTGCCGAAGCTCATTTGCTAGCTGCGCAGCGAGCGTCTTATTCGGAGCCATCACGAGCGTTGGGCGCTGCTGCTTTTCGATCAGCCACGCTGCCGTCGCCGACTTGCCGGTGCCGGTGGCACCCATGAGGACGACGTCTTCTTCTCCCCGGTTGAGACGTTCATCTAGCTCTGCGATCGCTTTAGGCTGATCACCCGATGGCTCAAACTCCGAGACGACTTCAAAGGGCTTTTCTCGACGCTCGATCTCGCCTACTGGTCGAAACTCCGAATGTGCCAGGACCGGATGTTCTGCTGCAAATGCCATGCAGCTCAGTCTAATGACTCAACCTGATTCCTCAACGTTGATGCTGCAACAATTCTCGTTCGACATAGTCGACCAAAGCATCCACCTGCGGAGCGAGCTCAGACAACGGACCGTTGTTGTCAATCACGTAGTCAGCGGCCGCGAGTCGATCGTCGTCATCAATCTGCCGTGCTATACGGGAACGGGCGTCTGCCTCCGCTAGACCGCGCGATTGGACCAGTCGCCTCACTCGCTCTTCCTGATTCACGTCGACTACAACGGTGAAGTCCATCTGACGGTGCAGCCCAAGCTCTACAAGCAGTGGCATATCGTACGCAGCAACCCGGGCTCCTTCAGCTTCAGCGGCGTCGAACTGCCGTGATGACTCCTTGCGAATCGCAGGATGCGTAATCGAATTCAGCTTCTGCGTCTGTTCCTCCGAGGCAAACGCCCGCTGCGCCAGCAACTTGCGGTTCAAAGCGCCGGAAGCGTCCACCAGGTCATCGCCGAATGCAGCAGCCACCTCTTTTAGCGCATCGCTTCCTGGTTGCAGAACATCGCGCGCGATACGGTCAGCATCGACTACGACGAAGCCACGCTCACGTAACAACGCGGCAACGGACGACTTTCCGCTTCCGATTCCTCCGGTAAGCCCAATTCTCAACATGCGTCACATAATAGGCGAAAACCCCTTCCTGGATTCCAGGAAGGGGTCGTCGATTAGCTAGTAAAGACTAGTTGCCAGCGAGCTTGTCGCGAAGTGCTGCGAGCTGCTCGTCAGATGCAAGCGAGCCACCTGCGCTAGCGGTCTCATCCGCTGCCGGAGCTGCAGCGTTGGACTGCGAGGAGTAGTTCGCCTGGTCACCCGCCTGCTCTGCCGCCTCGGCAGCAGCAGCGCGATGACGCTCGATCTGTGCAGTGTGCGCCTGGAAGCGGCGCTCGGCCTCTGCGTAGCGAGCCTCCCACTGCTGACGAGCCTCGTCGAAGCCCTCCATCCACTCGTTGGTCTCCGGATCGAAGCCCTCTGGGAAGATGTAGTTGCCCTGCTCGTCGTAGGAATCAGCCATGCCGTAGCGGGACGGATCGAACTCTTCGTTGTAGTCCTCGTCCGCCTGCTTCAGCGACAGCGAGATACGACGACGGTCGAGATCGATGTCGATGACCTTGACCATGACCTCTTCGCCAACGTTGACAACCTGGTCCGGTACCTCGACGTGGCGCTGTGCCAGCTCGGAGATGTGAACCAGACCCTCGATGCCCTCTTCGACGCGAACGAACGCACCGAATGGAACAAGCTTGGTGACCTTGCCCGGCACGATCTGGCCGACAGCGTGGGTGCGTGCGAACACGCGCCATGGGTCCTCCTGGGTCGCCTTCAGCGACAGGGAAACACGCTCACGGTCGAGATCGACGTCGAGAACCTCAACGGTAACCTCATCGCCGACGGTGACAACCTCAGATGGGTGGTCGATGTGCTTCCAGGACAGCTCGGAAACGTGAACCAGGCCGTCTACGCCGCCAAGGTCCACGAAAGCACCGAAGTTGACGATGGAAGAAACAACGCCCTTGCGTACCTGACCCTTCTGCAGCTGGTGCAGGAAGTCGGAACGAACAGCGGACTGCGTCTCTTCGAGGTATGCACGGCGGGACAGGACCACGTTGTTGCGGTGCTTGTCCAGCTCGATGATCTTTGCCTCGAGCTCCTGGCCAATGTATGGATCCAGGTCACGGACGCGACGCATCTCAACGAGCGACGCAGGCAAGAAGCCACGAAGACCGATGTCGAGGATGAGGCCACCCTTGACAACCTCGATGACCGTACCAGTAACTGGCTGGTCGTTCTTCTGCAGCTCTTCGATGGTGCCCCAAGCACGCTCGTACTGAGCACGCTTCTTGGAGAGCAGGAGGCGACCTTCCTTGTCCTCCTTGGTCAGGACCAGTGCGTCGATCTCGTCGCCGACCTGGACAACTTCGTCCGGGTCAACGTCATGCTTGATCGACAGCTCACGGGTAGGGATAACACCCTCAGTCTTGTAGCCGATGTCAAGGAGAACCTCATCGTGGTCAACCTTAACTACGGTGCCGGAGACGATGTCACCATCATTGAAGTACTTGATGGTTGCGTCTACAGCGGCGAGAAATTCCTCAGGTCCGCCGATATCGTTGATTGCGACCTGTGGTGCGTTGGAAGTGCGCATAAGTTAAATGTGCTCCGAAATTGAAATAGGAGATCGTATTTGGACAGGGGCATATCATCTCTTACCAGCGCGGAAAGATCCCGCAATATGAGCCGGTGATGCCCTCCTATTACGACACCACGAGACCTATTGCCCAGATATGCTCGTGCAAGAATATCGCCTTTGCCCAGCTCGCGCAAATATCAACACTCGGATAAATCCCCATCCGGTCGACCGTTAAGGCAAACAACACGCCCTTCACCGAACTCACCAACTGAGAACACCGTAAGTCTGCCGCACCGCCAATAAGACGCAAACTCGCTGGTCAACGCAATACACTCGCCATCCCACACCCCCATAATTAGTCAATATTTTGTTTAATGTAGTCCATTTTTGGCCAATTCTCTTACGTTCCCCACAGACGTCTGTTAGTGTTTTCATTGCCACGATCAAGGCGCAGCAGCGATAGATAAGGCCAATCTAGAGCTGTGAAACCTCGCGAGGTGAACCGTGGCACCGCTTCTCGGGGGAACTCGGGGGAAGAAGCGGTTGATGGGGGAAGGCAGTCCCAGACGGATTGAGAAGGAGGCTCTGGGACCGTCTCGGGGCTATAGAGCGGAATAATGGGGGCCGCTCTATAGCCCCACACTTCCCGCCCTAATGGCCAGCATCCTGCCAGTTCTCTCCGTATCCGGTAGAAACCTCGAGCGGCACGTTGAGCTCAATAGCGCGATCCATCTCCCGCTCAACAATCTCACGCACTTCATCGAGCTCACCAGGAGCGACTTCAACAACCAACTCGTCATGCACTTGCAACAGCACACGGGACTCGTAGTCAGCCAACGCTCGGTCAACGTGAATCATCGCTACTTTAATGATGTCTGCGGCAGTACCTTGAATAGGAGCATTCAGGGCCGCCCGCTCAGCATTTTCTCGGGCGACTCGGTTGTCACTGTTGAGCTCAGGCAGGTAGCGTCGGCGCCCAAACACAGTTGCAGTGTATCCATCCTTTCTGGCTTTCTCGACGACCGAGTCCAGATAGTGCTTCACCCCACCGAAACGGTGGAAGTAACTCTCCATGATTTCCTTGGCTTCACCTGGCGAGATCGAGAGCTGCGCGGCGAGACCATACGCAGAGAGCCCATAAACCAAACCATATGACATTGCCTTGACCCGACGGCGTAGCTCGGGCGTCACGGCGTCGATAGCAACATCAAATACCTGAGAACCGACGTAGTTGTGCAGGTCTTCGCCATCCTTGTACGCGGAGATGAGCCCCTTGTCCCCGGATAGGTGCGCCATCACTCGCATCTCAATCTGTGAGTAATCAGCGGTCAGTAGATACTCATACCCCTTACCAACGGTGAATGCTGCTCGAATCTTTTGACCTGTCTCTGTACGGACGGGAATATTCTGCAGGTTTGGATCAGTCGAACTCAGTCGGCCCGTTGAAGTCACGGTTTGGTTGAAGGTTGTGTGAATTCGGCCATCACTATGTACCGCCTTGATAAGCCCCTCGATTGTGGACTTCATCTTCTGATATTCACGATGTGCCAACAGATGATCAAGGAACGGATGCGGATTCTTTTCTGCAAGCGCCTCGATCTCCTTGGCTGCCGTCGAATACCCAGTCTTTGTTTTCTTGGTTTTAGGCAAGTCGAGTTTGTCGAAAAGAACGACAGAAAGCTGCTTCGGACTCGAAAGGTTGAGAGCTGGCTCGTCGACAAGCGTGCGGGCCTCTCCTTCTACCTGGGCAACCTTGTCAGTAAACTCCTTGCGAAGATTTTCAAGAGCTTCGACGTCAACAGCCACACCGACGTCCTCCATCCTGGCAAGAATGGGTACAAGCGGCAGCTCAAGGTCGGCATACAGCGCGTAAGAGTCGATTTCACGAAGTTCTTGAGCAAGATGTTGCGCCAGTTCCAGCACAGCAACGGCGGCATCAACCTGTGAAGTTTGATCCAACAGACTGAGTTGCTCTTGCCCTACGTCCAACTGTCGCTGCAAGTGACGCTGGTATACATCAGCCAGCGCATAGGTGCGCTGCCCCGGGCGAAGCAGGTAGGCAGCAATCGCTGTGTCATGCGCAATCCCGCTGAGTGTGATACCTCTGCCCCGCAGCATGTGATACATAGCTTTACCGTTGTGGAGGTACTTGGGGTCATCTGACTCCAACCAGTCCTTCAGCGCAACATCCTCTTCAGGGGTTAGCTCCGCTGTTTCGCGTTGGATGCCGTGCCGCTCCTTATCGACGATCCCAATCGCAGTAGCATCGCCGTTTGCCGGCAGCGGACTACCGTCCACATACAGCGCTAATCCTTGACCCCTATGGGAAGCGATCCATGCGTCCAACGGCCCTTCGTCGATCACAACTTCTGGAAGCTCCACAGGCAAATGCTCTTCGGCGTCCCCTTCCGTAGGAAGCGCAGAAAGCACACGTTCGCGAAGATTCGTGCCGAACTCCAAAGAATCAAATCGCTTCGCAATAGCACCGACGTCAACGGCCTTCAGCTCCAAGTCGTTTGGCGTAACAGGGAGCTCCACGTCGGTGACCATCTGCGTTAGTTCACGATTGAGCTGCACTTGCTCGATTCGGTCTCGGAAGTTTTGACCTGCGACTCCCTTGATTTCATCCGCATGACTAACAAGCTCCGCGAGTGACCCGTATTGCGTGATCCACTTTGTCGCCGTCTTCTCCCCGACCTTCGGAACCGAGGGGAGGTTATCAGACGGGTCTCCCCGAAGCGCTGCAAAATCCGGATACTGTGCCGGAGTCAGCCCGTACTTCTCCTCGACCTTGTCCGGAGTGAAACGTGTCATCGTCGAAACCCCGCGCATCGGGTACAGCAGGGTCGTTGAATCGTCTACCAGTTGTAGGTAGTCGCGGTCCCCTGAAACCAAGACAATTTCGAAATTCTGATCAGCGCGAGCCTGGTGCACCAGCGTCGCCACGATATCGTCAGCTTCAAAATTCTCCTTCGACAAACTGATGATTCCGAGGTCCTCAAGGCACTCCTGAATCAGCGGAACCTGCCCCTTAAACTCAGGCGGAGTGGATTCGCGCTGAGCTTTGTACTCCGGAAAACGCTCCGTTCGAAACGTCTTGCGCCCCACATCGAACGCCACACCAATATGCGTCGGTGCTTCTTGCGCCACAACGTTGGCGAACATCGACAAGAAGCCATACACCGCATTCGTTGTTTGGCCACCGGTCGTCGAAAAATTTTCAGCAGGCAGAGCGTAGAACGCTCGAAATGCCATGGAGTGTCCGTCAATGAGCAATAACCGTTTCTTCACGGCCCCTAGTGTAGACGTACGTCCCGACATGACGACTCAAACAAGAAAACCCGGCTCGTGGCCGGGTGTTGTGCCCCAGGTGAGACTCGAACTCACACTGGACGGGTTTTGAATCCGTTGCCTCTGCCAATTGGGCTACTGGGGCGACGTCGCAAAGTATATAGCAGGCAGGCGCTCCGGCGTGAATCGCAGCGCGAAGTCACCCAAATCGCCAGTTCACTGCGGGTATCTAGAATCTGTCAGGTAGGGTGATGAGCGCCGTATAAGGAGAAGAGCGCAGGAGGGCACAGTGACACCAGTTCTGATCGGGATTTTCCTGGCCATATTCGCCGGTGCAGCACTCCAACGAATTTCAGGAATGGGGCTCGGACTAATTGCGGCCCCCGCACTATCTGTCCTACTCGGCCCGGTCTCCGGCGTGCTCATGGTCAACGTATTAGCCACCGCCAACGCGATTGCCAACACCTATTCCATGCGCGAGCGCGTTGATTGGAAACGCTTCGCCCCTATCGCAGGAGCCCTTGTTTTGGGTGCGGCACCCGGCGCATTCCTCATACGGGCAGTTTCAACTAGCTTGCTTCTGATCATCGTTGGCGTTTTGTTGTTGATCGCGCTCGGCACAGTGACGTTGGGGAAACGCTACATACCGAATATTGAAGGCACCGTACCTTCTGTTATCGCAGGTTCACTTGGTGGTTTCATGAACACGTTGGCAGGCGTAGCTGGCCCATCAATCACCGTGTACGCACACGCGGCCCGCTGGCCCAAGGAGATCTACGCGGCAACACTCCAGCCAATCTTCCTGGTCAGCGGCGCACTCTCTTTCGCTATTAAGGAAATCACTGGTGCAGCAAACCTTTCAGCGGTAACGCCCGAAACGTGGGTGGTTGGCATTTTTGCGATGGTGCTGGGCATCGTCGTTGGCACCCGCATGGCACCACGGGTACCAGTGCAACTGGGATATCGAATAGCACTCGCCCTGGCGATCTTCGGCGGGTTCACCGCACTTGTGCGCGGTCTACTTGGTACCGAAGCATAATCCACTGACCAAGACTACTTTTAAACTGAGCCCCAAACCACAACAGCACCGGTTCCTTTCCAGTATCCGGTTGTAGAGCCATAAACACGCGCTTGGCGCGCGACACGGTATCTAATTAGCCTCAGATAATGGACAATTCATTCCAGAACGAATAGTATGTAAGCCATGGGTAGACCACGAGAGTTCGATGAAGACGAAGTCATCCGCAGGGCCATAAAGCTTTTCGGTGAACGCGGGTATACAGCACAGTCCGTTGACGCAACTCTTACCTACCTTGAGATAAATCGTTCGAGCTTCTATAAAATCTTCGGTTCCAAACATGGCCTGCTGAGAACGGCGCTGGAAGCAGTATGCCGAAACGCTAAGACAGGTGAAGTGACACTAGAAGCCAAGAGTCTTGTTGCAGTCACTCTCGTGGAAGTCGCGCCCGTAAGCCAAGAGCTACGCCCCTTGATTCTCGAAGCAAATTCCCTTTGCTTTGCTGGAGGCCCAGCAGCACTAGGCAAGCACTTACTCGACCGCGCAAGCGGCACTTCCAAAGGAGAAGCACAATGAGCAACAACAATCTCAAATTCACCGACGCTACTCTGGTTGTTGAGCCACTCGGCTTAGATAAGATTTGGTCGTTCAAAGGATCCATCGAGGTTCCCTGGGAACATGTACGCGGAGCTACACATGACCCGGGTATGAAGAACGAGCCGAAGGGTTTTCGCTGCCCAGGACTAAGGATGGGAGAAAAGCTTGCGGGAACGTTCCACTCAGATGGTGAAAAGCTGTTTTGGAACGTCAGCGGATTCGAGAATACGGTCGTAATCGAGTTAGCTGATGAGAACTTCGCCCGCCTCGTCCTCACAGTTGATGACCCAGTCACAACTGTTGAACACATCAACGAGTTGGCATCAGCCTGATAGCTAAGTTTCGTACAAAAGGAGCCTGGTCGAGGGAATCCTCGACCAGGCTCCTTGTGCCCCAGGTGAGACTCGAACTCACACTGGACGGGTTTTGAATCCGTTGCCTCTGCCAATTGGGCTACTGGGGCGTGCCTGCTCAATATAGCGCACGGCGCGAGCAGAACAACAATCGGACGCCGTTAAGGTCAGCGCACAGTAGAGCCGGGTTGGTTTGGTAGCAGATCAAACTCATCGATTGCCTCGAACGAGGCCTGCGCGTCATCTTCCGAAATGACGTCCATTGCGAATCCATTCTGGATGAGCACCCACTGCCCCACCTCAACTTCTGGAAGATATGCGAAGCAGCATGGCCGCTCCTCACCCTTCATATCGATGGCCCCCATCGGCATGGGGCTGGACAGGTCGCCAGTGCTCAGCACTTTCGCTGGAACTCCAAGACACATCGCTACATCATTTCCTTTCAATGTTGATGTTCATGGCGCCTTCCGGTGCCGAGGTGCACGGCAGGCAAGGATCCGCGCTACGGATCGCATACTCCATCTCTGCAGGAGTCGATGCCTCTGTGAGCATCCGAGCAAGCCATCCCTCATTTTGCGCGGTAGGGCTCAAAATCTGGCAATCGATCAGATTGCCGTCTTCCACAGTGTAGCGGTGCACCAACAAGCCTCGAGGACCATCAACGATGCCCGTTGCGATGCCATCGCGCAGTGAATTATCGACGACGACCGGCTCAGCCAACAGCTCAGGAACCTGCAAAAGCTTTTCGATATCGTCGAGTACCGAGCGCACAAGCGCAAACTGGGCGTCGCGCGCGCTCAGATGGGGGAATCGCGCAACTGGGCCTACCCGGTAGTCGCGCCAGTGGCCGTCGATAAGTACCTGGGGCCGCGGGGTGATAGCACCGGGGTGCTGCTCTCGAACGTGCTCATAGAAATCATGCGCTGGCAACACATGCAGCTCACCCTCGAAACGCGCGGCAATGCACTCTCCTAGTGGATCTGCTGCGCCGTCGGCATCACACGCGAAAAGGTCGGCAAGCTTTGGAGGATGCTGTTCCACAGGCTCAACCGGTTGGGAAGGCAAGAGACTACGGATCGTCGAGACGCCTTCAGCTGCGCGCTTGACCTCATCGGCATCGGCGTGTGCGTGCACTCCCCCAGGAATCGCAACATCGGGAAAGTGACCCGGACAACCGGCGGCACGCAGCACCAGCTTCGCAAACTTGCGGATCTCTAATCCGTGGTCAGGCAGCAGGCGCGGTGCGAGCGTGTCAAGGACCGAACCCGCATGAAGAAGGCGCCGGAGCTGCACGGCCTGCTCGCTCATCGAATCGCTCGACCCAACAAGTTGGTCAAGTGCTCGCATCCCCGCCAAGTGGTGCGTTACCGGGCACAGCCCACAGAGTCGCGTCACGATAGTCGGAACTTCGCTCGCGCGCTTGCCCACTAACAGCTTGTCTACGCGCGGCACGCCGGCGATGTCGAAGCGTGCCGTGCGTTCATTTCCCTCACCTTCGACAATGACTGTCGCTGCAAGCGGATCGATGACGGCGTCAAGAAATAATTTCTCTGACATTTTCCATGCTCCTTACTCGCGTTGCCTACCCCAATTGAACATAATGGGGGTATGCATGAATTGAGTCTACTTCGCGGGGTAATCGATGCGGTCAATGAGTCAGTGCCCGGCCGAAACGTCCTGGCGGTCGGCATGAAAGTAGGCACGCGCTCCGGAGTTGATGTGTATGCGCTTCGCCAAGCATGGGACCTTGCACGCGTCGATACCACCTGTGCTCACGCCCGGCTCGACTTGGACATTATCCCCGCGGCAGTCTGGTGCCCTCAATGTGAAGATACCGTCGAGATTGACGAATACTTCGCGCTGCGATGCCCTAAATGTGACACCCCCACTGCAGATCTGCGTGGGGGTGACGAGTTCCAAGTTACTTGGGTTGATGTTGAGTAGCTTCGGCTGTCCACTCCTTTAGCAGCTGCCGGGCCCGCTGCACTGCTTCTGGAATTGCAGCACTGATCTCCTCACTCAGCGATGTACGGAATTCGACGTCGCGCGCCGTGATACCCACAACCGCCACGTTGTCGGGTTCTTGACCTGTGAGGCGCGCGGCGCTCAACAGGTCCAGCAGTCCCACCTGGTGAGGCGATAGCTGCTGTTGCAATAGGCGCGGAATTTGATCACCGACGAGCACAGCCACATCACCTGGCTGGCCCTGTTTGAGCCCATCGAGCACCAGCAGGTAGTCGGCGTCCTGCACCATGGGTAGGATCTCCATGCCAGACGTTCCTCCATAGATGAAGTTCACGCCCTGGATCGGGTCCGCCTCAAGCTCGCGGAGGATGGCCAGCCCAACTGCGTCATCCGCCATGATCTCGTTTCCAATGCCAATGACGTTGATAGTGACGCCATCAAGCGTCACCAGCTCAGGCGATGGCACCGGGACATCTGGCGCAGGACGAAGCTTCCTCGTGACCGTCATACTCTACTCAACCTCAGGACCGTCAACCGGCTTCGTGCCCTTCGGCAACCAAACACCGCCGTTGATCATTGCAGACAGGCCACCGTGGCGCTCCGTCGCATCGGCACGGAACACAAGGTAGACGTGCAGAATGACGAAAGCCCAAATAATGAACATGATCAATGCATGCACCAAACGGAAGTATGGGATGCCGATCCATTCCACGGGTGCAGCCATGAGCCGCCAGAACCAGCTATCCTGCTTTGGCAAACCGAAAAGCGCAAGACCAGAGTAAATCTGCACCATGCACATGGCGTAAATGCCCGTGTACGCCGTCTGCTGGAGACCATTGTGGCCAACACGTGGTGGCGGTTCGTTCGTAAGGAGCAGGTAGTATTTCGTCTGCTCCCACATCAACTTCAGATCATCTTGGCTTCGCACTGGCCACAGTGCCCGCCACTTCATCTGTCGTGTTTGAGCGAACACCATAATGGCTAGGCGCCAGATAGACAGTGCGATCCACGCGAAGGCTGCAATGAAGTGGATGAGACGGTTCCAGCCCATGAGCATTCCGGCATCGTGAGCATTCGAAGGACCGAAGAATGGATCCATGATGTAGTAACCAGTGATCGTCATCATGATGATCAAAATCATGTTGATCCAGTGCTGCCAACGCAGTGCAACCGGCCACATCTCGATGCGGGTGTAGCCGCCCTTGGATACAGGACGCGGACGGACATGGTCGCCGATGCCGAATGCAATATAGCCTTTGAGTACAAATTCACCGGTCTTGTCGCCATCTACAGGTGCAACGGCGACACCCATGCATCGATTGCCGAACTTCGAAACTGTGTCGACGTTCTGCATCATCGTCTTCATCTCATGCTTATCCCATGCAGATGCTTGAACTACCGATGCAAGGTCTCCACGCATGACCGCTACGTCCTGGCGCTCGCCGAGCAACTTTGCGTTACGCACGACCGAAAGCGAGTACTTTCGGCTTGGCGTCGCGGGGCTGAAGCTCTCCACGGTGCCGTAGACGTAGTCGGGGTCAACAGCACGCAGCAGCGCCTGATCAACAGGATCTGGCGAGTTTGCCGGCTGCGACGATGCCAGGCGCAACAGTGTTTCCGCACCGATATCGTCTATCGGCCGTGATTCTGTGACGCTCAACACCAGATTTTTATCTGGAGCGATCTTGCGAGTCTCAGGCACGCCACCCGAGCTCGAAGAAGCACGGTTTAGCTGGGTGCTCATTGCGTGATCACCTTCACAAGTTCATTGCCTTCCGTGTCCAGCAGGTGCACAGCACAGGACATGCATGGATCAAACGAGTGGATGGTGCGAAGTACCTCTAGCGGTTCCTCTGGGTTGGCCAGCGGGTGCTTGCCATTCGCCAGAGATTCCTCGTATGGGCCCATCTTGCCCTCAGGATCACGACCACCGGCCAGCCAGGTGGTCGGCACGACGGCCTGGTAGCGCTCCGTCTTACCATCCTTGATCTTGGTCCAGTGGCTGAGAGAGCCACGGGCGACTTCCATCATGCAGAAGCCTTCTGATTCCTTCGGCCAGGAAGAAGGTTCCCACTTGCTGGAGTCGAAGACGTCGTAGTCACGCTTGCGCAATCCTTCGATGAACTCGGGCAGCAACACATTGGTCATGGCCTCAGAAGTCGTTACAGCTTCCAGAGCACGAGCCAGCGTACGGCCACCGGTCGAATTCAGCTGTTCGAGCTTAATGCCGAGCTTCTTCAGCGCATCATCAACGAGGCGCTTCGTGCTTGGCTCGTTCTGAGCATATGCGAGCAGGATACGGGCAACTGGGCCAACCTGAACGACGTGGCCGTCATAACGCGGCGCCTTAGACCAGGTGTACTCCTCGTTATCGCCGAGCCATTTATACGGCAATTTAGGACCGGTGTAATCGGCGATAGTGTCGCCCTCAAATGGGTGTTTGCCTTCGTTCTTGTCATCCTGTGCGAACCATGCCGAGGAAACGTATTCCTTGAACAGGTCCGGATTGAGCTCATGGACCTTGGAGTAGTCACCGTTGAGCAGTACACCCGGAGTGATGTCCGTGTGCGTGTACCCCATGGTTCGCTCCATGTGATCACCACGAACTGTTGCGCCAGCCATACCAACCGCGAGGAAGTTCGGGGCAGCCGCACCAATATCAAAGTAATCCTTGTACACGCCCATAATCGCCATTGCGTCAGGCAGGTACACACCGTTGATGAACTCATGGATCTCTGCGACCCAGTTCTTGATTTGGTCAATCGAAACCTGGTTGACCGTCTCTGACCTATCCTGGTCGATCGTGCAGGCCATACCCCCGACGAGGAAGTTCGGGTGCGGATTCTTACCGCCAAACACCGTATTGATGCGGATAATCGAGCGCTGGAACTGCAACGCATCGAGGTAGTGCGAAACCGCCATCAAGTTTGCTTCTGGTGGCAGACGGTAGTCCTCGTGGTCCCAGTAACCACCGGTGAAGATAGAAAGCTGACCGGAATCAAGAACCGAGTTCAAGGTGTCTTTCACCTGCTGGAACTTGTCGACGGAGTTGAGCTTCCAGTTCGAACCTATCGATTTCGCAAACTCGACTGCCTTCTCTGGGTCAGCCTTTGCTGCGGAGACAACGTTCACCCAGTCAAGGGCGTGCAGGTGGTAGAAGTGCACAACATGGTCGTGAATTTCCTGGCTTGTCAGGACGAGGTCACGAATAAGCTGCGCTTGCTTTGGGATGTGGCTTCCAATCGCGTCTTCGACGGCAACAACACTTGCCAGGGAGTGGACACCAGTGCAAACGCCACAGATACGGCCAACAAACGCCCAGACGTCGCGTGGATCTCGACCTTCTACAATCTTCTCAATGCCGCGGAACATCGTGGTCTCGCTCCAAGCGTTGGTGATGGTGCCGTCTTCGACTTCCATCTCCATGCGGAGGTGACCCTCGATACGCGTCAACGGGTCTACAACAACTCTTTCAGCCATTTTTAGTTGCTTTTCCTTTCAATCGTCGTGAACGCCGCTTACGCGGATGGGTTGGGTCGGTGGTGTCCATCAGTATCGGTGGTGGTCGCGAACGCCTGATCACCCTCTGCCATAAGTGCCGACATATCCTCGGGACCGTCTTCTTCGCCAAAGGCCGCAAGAGGCTGAACTTCGCCACTCTTGCGACGGATGCCAACCTCCTTGACTACGCTGAGTGCGCCGTGGACTGCGGTACCAGCGGCGGCGACACCAATGAGGCCGAGGCCGATCTTGCCAGCGGAAGCTTCTTGACCGAATGCACGAACATTCGGCAGTTCCTCGTAGAACGGAGTAAACCGGTCAAAGAAGTCCTTTTCCGTACAACCAATGCACGGGTGACCAGCGCCGATCGGCCAGCCGGACTTGAGGTTCCATTGGATGATCGGGCATGGCGAGAAGGTCGATGGGCCCTTGCAACCAACTTCATAGAGGCACCAGCCATTACGAGCGCCTTCGTCATCAAACGTGCGCACGAACTGGCCCGCATCGAAGTGTGGACGCTTCGGACAGGAATCGTGAATGCGCTGATCGTACGCAAAGAGTGGACGACCCTCTGCATCCACCTTTGGTGGCTCACCGTGGGTCAGCAGGTAGGTGATTGTTGCGGTGATAACTTCACCGATAGGCGGGCAACCAGCCACGTTGATGACTGGCTTATCCTTGATAATTTCGTCAACACCCACTGCCCCGGTCGGGTTTGGACGAGCAGCCTGTACTGAGCCATACACTGCACATGCACCTACGGAAAGGATTACGGTTGCGTTCTCTGCGGCTTCGCGGAGAACTTGCTCGGCGCTCTTGCCGCCGATCTGGCAGTATGCGCCACCTGCACCAGTTGGAACAGAGCCGTTGACCACCAGAATGTGCGGTTCCTTGTTCATCTCTTCCAGTGCCTGCTCGGCTGCGTGCCCTGATGCAGCCATCACGAGCTCGTTGTAGTTCATCGACAGCTGGTTCAAGACGAGGTCCTCAACTGTGGAGGAACCGGAACGAAGCACCGACTCCATACAGCCGGTGCACTCCTGTAGCTGAAGCCAAGCAACCATTGGCTTCTTTACATCACCGAGCGCCTCGGCAATTACCTCAGTCTCTTCAGCGTTGGCGCGTGAGGCAAGCGGCGCACCCACTGCAAACACTGCAGCCATAGAGCTGCACATTTTAAGGAAGTCTCGACGCTTCACCCCCTTCTTCGACAGGTTTTCCCAAAGCGTTCCACTCTGCCAAGTGTCTTGTAGAAGCATCGATTTTCCCTCTCATGCGAGAGCCATGTGCCGGCACATACTCCGGCCCATGCCCCTCAAATGAACGTGTACAGATTCCATCAGCGGTCAAGCTGCATGCTTAACGCATCTATAGGGCCAGGGTATCAAGACATGAAAGTAATTCCGGTGTCGTGAAGTCGGCAGGGCTAGAAATCTACCCCCGATTGGGACATAAGCCACTCATTCCACTCGTCTAACCCTTCCCCCGTTGTAGCTGAGGTAAGGATTACCTTCACTCCAGGATTCACCTTCTCAAGATTTTCCTTGAACAGATCGAGATCGAAATTCAGGTAAGGCAGCAGGTCAACCTTGTTTACGACGACCACTTCGACACTCCGGAACATGACCGGGTACTTCAGCGGCTTATCCTCCCCCTCGGTAACTGAGGCAACCATTACCTTATGATGCTCTCCAACTTCAAATTCAGCCGGACACACTAGGTTGCCAACATTTTCAATCAGCACCATATCGACATCATCGAGGTTGAGCCCCTTTAAAGCATGCGCAACCATCGGAGCATCGAGGTGGCACTCGCCCCCAAACCCGTTCCCGGTATTGAGCAGACTTACCTGTGCACCGAGGTTTTCCAAGCGCTCTGCGTCTAACGCAGTTTCGATGTCACCTTCTACAATCCCGAAACGGATTTTGTCCGCGAGCGCTTCCAAGGTTTTACGCAGCAGCGTCGTCTTTCCTGCTCCCGGGGAGCTCATCACGTTGATGCAAACCACGCCGTGCTCTTCAAACGCGGAACGGTTTGCGGCCGCTTTTACATCGTTTTCCGTGAAAATATCCTCAAGCACCGCGATGCGTTCACGTCCAGTGTCATACCCAGTGTGGTCTCCGTGCTCAGAGTGCTCCGCATCTACTCCCACGTGGAGGTGATCGTGTTCGTGGTGGTGCGTGTGATCATGCGAATGATCGTGGCTGTGAACAGTCCCGTCGTCGTGGCGGTGGAAACGTCCCATGCTTCTTTTCTCCTTCTTAACGGTCAGATGTCACATCAATGTCTACGACAGCGAATTCCTCGCCCGTAATCACACTCGTGGGAGCGTTGCATTCCTGGCATCGGACGTCGAGATACTCATTGGGGTCGAGTATTCTTCGATGCCCGTTGCTGCACTCGATCTCGGCTGGAACCCAGTCGATCCGCAGCTCCGACTTTTCCATGGGGCTCCCCTTTGTGACGAACCCCCAGGCATACTCGAGTGATTCCGGCACGACTTGTCGCAGCGCACCGATTCGGAGGTGCACCGACAGCACCGTTCGTCCGCGCGCTGCGCGCTGAACTGCTGACGCTAACTGATGACTTAATGCAACTTCATGCACAGCACCTAGCCTAGGCGATTATTCAAGAAGTTTGTAGAGTATGCAGCATGGGAGCACAGAGCAGAGTCCGCGTCTTTCTCGAAGGCATTGTCCAGGGGGTGGGAATGCGTCCGCACGTCGCGCGAATCGCACAACGCTTCGGCCTTACTGGACTTGTCGGCAACAACGAGCGCGGAGTCTTTATCGAGTTTCAGGGCGAACCATCAGCACTCCACAATGCGCAGAGGACGCTTATCGACGAGCTCCCGCCTCTCGCCCACATTTTGGATAGCCAAACGTCTCCACTCCCACTCGTATACGGCGAAACGGGGTTTCGGATTGTCGAGTCAGAACATGTCGAGGGAGAAAAGACACTCATCTCCCCTGACATGACAACGTGTGAAGCCTGCCTAGCCGATATTGATGACCAAGACAACCGGCGCTACCACTACCCATTCACCACTTGCACACACTGCGGGCCACGTCTCTCCATCATTACTTCGCTCCCCTACGACCGCGCGACTACCACCATGCGCGAATTCCCTATGTGCACACAATGCGAGGAAGAATACACGAACCCAGACGACCGGCGGTTTCACGCGCAACCAATAAGCTGCCCACATTGCGGCCCTACTTTGTGGTGTACGGATGCCAACGGTGCCGTCCTCGCCGAAACGCGAACGGATGCGCTTGCATTGGACCCCGGCAAATTCGACGAGCTCGTGCTCAAGGTTCAAAACGCCTGGGAATCTGGTGCGGTCGTCGCGGTCAAAGGGATTGGTGGCTTTCACCTGATGTGCGCGGCGGAAAACGAAGAGGCCGTCGAAAAGCTGAGGGAGCGCAAGCGCCGACCCGACAAGCCTCTCGCGGTGATGGTGCCAAATCTCGACGCCGCCAAATCCATTGCAACACTCAGTAAAGAAGCGGAGGATCTTTTGGCATCGCCGTCACATCCGATCGTGTCTGTTCCGCTTCACGAAGGAGCACTCTGCGAAGGTATTGCGCCTGGTTTGAGGGAAGTAGGCCTCATGCTTCCATATTCGCCACTGCACCATCTGTTGGTTGACCGACCTGTGGTAGCTACCTCGGGCAATCTCAGCGGCGAGCCTTTATGCGTCACTAATGAAGAGGCACTTCGGAAACTTACGCACCTCGCGGACATGTTTGTGCTCCACGATCGTGAGATTTATGTGCCCGTGGAAGACTCGGTCTACGTCGATACGACGCTTGTTCGGAGGTCTCGCGGACTGGCGCCGATTCCAATGTTGCTCGACACTGAGCGAAAGCCCACTGTCCTAGCGGTAGGGGGCGAACTCAAGAACACGGCGACTCTAGCCGTTGGGCGGTACGCACACGTCTCCTCGCATGTAGGCGATATGGGGTCATGGGATGCTCAGCGGCACTTCGAAAAAATGGTAAAACAGCTCTGCTCAATACAAGGCGCACAACCCGACGTTGTTGTGTGCGACATGCACCCTGGTTACCAAACTTCGATGTGGGCTCAGCGTTACGCTGACCAGCGTGGCGTCGAGCTCATTGAGGTCCAGCATCACCACGCACATGCACTGTCACTGTTGGCTGAGCATCAGCGACTATCGACGCCCGCCGTCGTCGCAGCTCTCGACGGCACCGGCTACGGAACGGACGGCACCATTTGGGGTGGCGAAATACTTCATGTAACCGACGATGGCAACGCCGAGCGGCTCTGGCACCTACCACCATTTTCCCTCGTCGGTGGCGACAAAGCGGTGCGAAATCCGTGGCGGATTGCGCGCGGTCTCGCATATAGCTGGCAGCTCGAAGGCCTCAGCGTGCCTCCTGAAATTGATCTAGACGAGTTGCGATTAGTCGACTCTCAGCTCAGCAGCGGGGTCGGCACCACTGCAACAACTTCGATGGGACGGCTCTTCGACGCGTTCGCATCGATACTCCAGGTTCAGCAATCGGTGAGCTACGAAGCGCAAGCAGCGATGGAGCTTGAGGCTCTCGCAGGCATGTCTCGCCTTTCGCTGGCAGAAGCGCTTGACGCAACCGAAGATATTCGATCGTTCCCGCATCTTGCACAATGGGTGATCAGCACGACTCAAGATGGGACACGCCTCTTCGAAGACATTGCCCGGATTGCACACGCAGGCATAGCGACACTCGTTGCTCGCTCGCTTATTGACGCCGCCCAAGAAGAAGCTACCGAGGTCATTGGCATCACGGGAGGCTGCGCCGTCAACCGCATTTTGATGACCGACATCTTGCAAGTATTCCGGCACCAACGCCCCTCATTGACAGTGCTAACGCATAAAAAAGTGCCCGCCACTGATGGCGGGCTCAGCCTCGGCCAGGCGGCCGCAGGAAGGCTCTGGTCGCGGTAGCGAACCCATGCAGCCTCAGGAACTTAACAGATTCGTGGCAACGGATCGCCAACCAGTTTGTCGACCATACGGGTACCACCAAAGCCGGTGACCAACACCACCGCTGCAGCTGGTTCCTCGACGATCTTTCCAACCACCGCCGCCCCTTCAGCGCCTGCTGCATGCAGCGCCGCGAGTGCTTGGTCGGTCTGGTCTTCCGGCACCACCGCCGCAAACGTTCCTTCGTTCGCGACGTAGAGTGGATCAATGCCCAGCATGTCGCAAGCGGCGCGCGTCATCGGCTGCACAGGGATCTTCTCGTCGTGCAGTGCAACGCCGTAGCCAGTTGATTCTGCAAGTTCGTTCATGACTGTCGCTAGACCACCACGTGTGGCGTCACGCATCCAACGAGTCTCGGGGGCATCGGCGAGCATCGCCCGCACCAAACTTGCGACCTCGCGCGAGTCGGACTCGATCGGTGCTTCGATTGCGAGGTCTCCGCGGGCCATCATGACCGCCATACCGTGGTCTGCGATCGGGCCAGAAACGATAATCCGGTCACCAGGCTTGACTTTTGCAAAACCGAGTTCCCGTCCAGCAGGTACTACGCCGATGCCTGCTGTATTGATATAAATCTTGTCCCCAGCACCCTTCGGAACTACTTTTGTGTCGCCAGTCGCAATCTGTACTCCGGCGCGTTCTGCTGCGGTGCGGAGATTCTGCGCGATCCGGCGAAGCGTCTCTACTTCAAGCCCTTCTTCCAGAATGAAACCCACCGAAATATACTTCGGCTCCGCACCACCCACGGCAAGATCGTTGACGGTACCGTTTACCGCGAGATCCGCGATGGATCCACCCGGGAACTCTATCGGGTTCACCACATAGCTGTCGGTTGTAAACGCCAGCGTCCCGCCGTTCAAATCGAGGTCCAACAGCGTCGAGTCTTCCCCCTGTGAGAGCAGATCGTTGCCGTACTCGTCGAAAAATACCTGCTCTAGCAGTGTCGCGCTTGCCTTTCCGCCCGCCCCGTGTGCGAGCGTGACATATTCATCCTTCAAGCGTCCACCACGACGACGCACTCGAGCAATGTTGTCATTGACCTTGGACTCATCTACATTGAGGCGGTTTTTAGGCTGCACAGCACTTTCCTTTTCTTATTTTCGCAACTAGCCACCGTGTGGAATTGCTACGAATAGTTCCGTGTGTGAATTCTACCGCCGGTACCGTGTTTTGGGTTTTCGGGGCTTGGAGGTTGTGGGTGACGCACATAGTTGGCTTGCTGGGTACTTTTAGAAATGCACAAATCATGGGCAATAATGTAAAACGGAATAAGCACGAAAAAGTGTGAAATTAATGCAATCGATGGAAGGCTCTGCTTTATGTGTCTGGGAGTACCAGCGCAGGTTGTCGAAATTAAGGATCCCACCCGCGCAACAGTCAGCATCTCGGGAGTAACCCGTGCAATCTCCACTGACCTTCTTGTTGAAGAAGGACTCGAGGTCGGCGAATGGGTGCTGGTACACGTAGGATTTGCGCTGTCAAAAATTGACGAGGATGAAGCCACGACAACCCTGCAACAGATTCAACAACTCGGCGCAAATACGTTTGAGGACGAGCTCGATTCGTTTACAACCTCAAGAATCGACTAAGCCACCGCCCCCTACGTTCCTAAGAAAGGACCCCACATGAAATTCGTCGATGAGTTTCGTGACCCAGCCGCAGCTCGCCAACTGATTGCAACCATTGAGGAACAGGCGAAGCAACTCGACCGTCCGATTAAGCTCATGGAAATCTGCGGTGGGCATACCCATACGATCTACCGCTACGGCCTGGAAAATCTTCTCCCCGACTCCATCGACCTCGTTCACGGACCTGGTTGCCCAGTCTGCGTCATTCCAATGGGCAGGGTCGATGACGCACTCTGGCTTGCAAACCAGCCTGACGTTATCTTGACCACGTTCGGCGACATGATGCGTGTTCCAGGCTCCGAGGAGTCACTGTTGCAGGCTCGTGCACGTGGTTGCGACGTTCGCTTTGTCTACTCTCCACTGGACTCTCTCAAGATCGCGGAGGAGAACCCGGATAAGCACGTTATCTTCTTCGCAATTGGCTTTGAGACGACGACGCCATCCACCGCTGTGACGCTAACCGCCGCCAAGCAACGCGATATCCCAAACTTCTCAGTCTTTTCTAACCATGTGACCATCGAGCCACCACTGCGTGCAATCGCCAACGGGGGTGTCACGGAGGTTGACGGCTTTATCGGGCCCGGCCACGTAGCAACTGTGGTCGGCACAAAGGCTTTCGATTTCCTGGCTGAAGAATTTAACCGGCCAGTCTCCGTTTGCGGCTTCGAACCTTTGGATATTCTTCAGGGCGTTGCCCAGTTGCTGGAGCAGTTTACGTCGGGCGACATTGCCGCGGGCAAGGCACGCGTCCAAAACCAGTACGCCCGCGTCGTGCGCCCAGAGGGCAACCCTTCAGCGCAAGCGCTCTTGGATAGGGTCTTCGATATACGGGACGAGTTCGAGTGGCGTGGCCTTGGAACCCTTCCCCATTCCGGAATGGCCATCTCTGAAGAGTTCGCCAAGTGGGATGCGGAGCGCATTTTCGATGTGCCCGGCAACCGAGTCGAAGACCCCGCGGCATGTGAGTGCGGGTCTGTCCTGACCGGCCACATCAAGCCGTGGCAGTGCAAGGTCTTCGGTACCGCCTGTACGCCGGACACCCCGATTGGTACCTGCATGGTTTCCCCAGAAGGAGCCTGTGCCGCATATTACAACTTCGGAAGAATAGATAAAATCACCACTTCTTCCCTCTCTTAGATCAGTAAACCCCCTGGTCAGAACTGCCTGGGGGTAAAATCTTTCGATTTGTTAGCGCAAAACTGTCCGAGTGGGTATTATTCACTCATGCGCAAACGTATCACGGCCGCGGTCACCGCGGCTTCTCTCATTGCAACGGCTTCGGTGGTTAGCCCTTCCGCACTTGCGGAAATCCCAGCCCCCGAAGCACCTGCTACAAGTTCGATAGACTCTGATAAAGACGCCGGTGAAGCTTCTAGCGCGTCCGAGGGCGAAAAGAAGAGCTCCCTGGATCAAGACCCAGAGAACGACCCTCTCTACATTCCGCCCGAAAAGAACCCCGTGCAGAAAATCTCCAGTTCTGAACTGTTCCTCAAATGGACTGATGACATGCCAGAGGGCGAGGGCAAGGACTTTGTTCAGGGATGGGCGAAGGGGTCGTCGATACCAAGCACCGCAAACCCGCTCGAATGGACTAAAGCTGAGGTACAGGGATCTTCGAATATGGTCCGTGGATTGTTCACTGGTAATTTTGCTCAAAGTTCTCAGGGCTCAAGCCAAGCGACAGCACCAGTGCTTCTCGCAATGTTGAGTGTGTTTCTGGTTGGACAAACGGTAGAGCTCATCATGCGTGGGCTGCGATCGCTTCCAACCCCACGCTAGAAACAATCCCAAACAAGGTCGAAAACAATGAACCAAAACAAACGCTTTGGCAAGGCGACGAGGGTCCTCAGCGCGTTCACGTTGATGATGGGCGTTGGTCTTCTCAGTGGCTGCGTAACCAACGTGGAAGGTGGCAACCCAGATGGCTGGGAGCCTATTGAGCCTGCTACCGTTCCTGAGATTGCGGCGATGGTCCCCGAGAATGTCTCGAAAGACGGCAAATTCTCAATTGGCGCCAACCCACCATTCGCCCCCTTCGAGTTCAAAGACTCACAAGGTAATTTGATCGGGCTGGAGCTTGACCTCGGGCGCGCGCTTGCCTCAATCATGGGTCTCGAATTCGATCCACAGGAGATGGATTTTTCTATGATCCTACCTGCGGTTCAGGCAGGCAGCCTTGACGCTGGCATGTCTGGATTTACTGATAACGAAGAGCGCCGCAAAAGCTTTGAGTTCGTTAATTTCCTCTTCGCAGGAATCCAGTGGGCTCAACTCACCGGTACGCATGTGAACCCAGAGGATGCTTGTGGTCTCACAGTTGCGGTTCAGCGCACAACCGTTTCCGAGACCGATGACGTGCGTCCGAAGAATGATGCTTGTATTGAAGCAGGAAAACCACCCATCACCATCCTGTCGTTCGACACCTCTGACAACGCGGCGCTCGCGGCACTGGTTGGCCGTGCAGATGCCTTTAGTGCTGACTCCCCTGTCACGTCTTGGGCGGTCGAACGCTCCGACGGGAAGCTCGAGCTCGTGGGTGACATGTTCGACGCAGCACCATACGGAATCGCGGTGCCAAAAGACTCAGGTCTGAGCACTGCGCTTGCCCACGCAATGCAGCATCTCATCGACACTGGCGATTACGAGCGCATTTTGGCGCAGTGGAACGTACGAACTGGCCTGCTCGATACCGCGCTTATTAACGAACAGCCCCTTACAGAATGGAAGTAACAGACCATGACCACACCATCTACTAGCCAAAGTCGGCCTGCCAGAATTGAAGCGAAACCGTTACGGCACCCAGGACGGTGGGCGCTCGCGGTCCTGCTCGGCGTCCTCGTTGTCTGGTTTATTATTGGCGCAGCCAAGAATGAAGCGTATGGGTGGGACACATACGCGCAGTACCTCTTCGATACTCGAATCGCGGTAGCTGCTCTACACACCATTGCGATTACGGTCCTCGCGATGCTTATTGGCGTGGTCGGCGGTGTGCTCCTTGCCGTGATGCGTATGAGTCCCAACCCGGTGTTTCGCACCGTAAGCTGGGTTTTCCTCTGGATTTTCCGCGGTACCCCCGTGTACGTTCAGTTGATGTTCTGGGGCCTGATCGGAGCAATCTACGACTCCATCAATCTCGGGTTTACGCAAATCTCCCTCGATCCGTTCACCTCTTCCGCATTTGCTCTCGCCGTCGTTGGTCTGGGCCTCAATGAGGCCGCCTACATGGCGGAAATTGTCCGCTCGGGTGTCTCCGCTGTTCCAGAAGGACAGATTGAAGCGTCGAAGTCGCTGGGCATGAGCTGGTCCCAGACCATGACTAGGACAGTTCTTCCCCAAGCGATGCGCATTATCATTCCGCCGACAGGAAATGAATTTATCTCCTTGCTGAAGACGTCTTCGTTGGTTGTTGCGGTTCCTTACTCCCTGGAGCTGTACGGTCGCTCGATGGATATCGCTGCAGCGCTGTTCCAGCCGGTTCCGTTGCTGCTTGTGGCAGCAACGTGGTACTTGGTAATTACCTCCTTGCTGATGGTCGCGCAGCACTACCTGGAGCGCTACTTCGACCGGGGAGCAACCCGCCAGCTCACTGCCCGGCAGCTCGCTAGCTTGGCCGACGCCGAAGGCACAATTCCAAACAACGTCGAGATCATTGAAGCTCCAGAAAGGAACCAACGGTAACCATGGCTTCTCCTACATCTTCTTCCCCCGCCCAAACGCCAATGATCCAAGCGATAGACGTATGGAAGTCCTTCGGCAGCTTGGAAGTACTCAAGGGCATCAACCTCGAAGTAGCTCCGGGTTCTGTTACCTGTTTGATCGGTCCTTCCGGCTCCGGTAAGTCCACGTTCCTTCGCTGCGTCAACCATCTTGAAAAGGTCACTGCTGGTCGCCTGTACGTTGATGGTGATCTGATCGGGTACCGCGAAAAGAACGGCACACTCTATGAGATGAGCGAGAAGGATGCCGCAGTCCAGCGCCGCGACATCGGGATGGTCTTTCAGAGCTTTAACTTGTTCGGGCACCGCACTGTACTCGACAACATCATTGAAGCTCCGGTCCATGTCAAGGGCGAGTCGCCGGAGAAGGCAAAGGTCCGTGCGATGGAGCTTCTGCGCATGGTCGGGCTAGAGTCGAAGGCGGACGCCTACCCGATCCAGCTTTCAGGTGGTCAGCAGCAGCGAGTTGCTATTGCTCGTTCGGTCGCGATGGATCCAAAGCTCATGCTTTTCGACGAGCCCACGTCCGCACTTGACCCGGAGCTTGTCGGTGAAGTGTTGCGGGTGATGAAGCAACTTGCGCAAGACGGTATGACGATGTTGGTGGTCACGCACGAGATGGCATTCGCGCGCGAGGTCGCAGATCACGTTGCTTTCATGTCCGACGGTCAGATTGTCGAGTACGGCACCCCTGAACAGGTGCTCGACAACCCTCAAAAGGAACGCACGAAGGCCTTCCTGTCGACGATTTTCTAGCTTGAGCGCCCAATCGGAGCCCGGTAGATCTTCTTGGTTGATCTTCCGGGCTTTTACTTTGCTTCGCGCAGGCGTTCGTTCATCGCCTGCATGACCGCCGGAGGTACCAGTCCCCCGATATCGCCTCCGAAGCGGGCGACTTCCTTGCATAGCGAGGACGAAATGTAGCCGTACTTCTCGTCAGTGAGCAAGAAGAACGTCTCAACACCGGTGAGGCGTCGGTTCATCTGCGCCATTGGCAGCTCATACTCATAGTCAAGTGACGATCGCAAGCCTTTCACCAGGGCAGTAATGCCGTGTGCGCTGGTGTAGTCAACCAACAACCCACCCCAGCTGTCTACTTTCACTTCCGGCATGTCGGCGACGGCTGACTGGATCAAGGCGACTCGTTCCGCCACTGTAAACATTCCAGTTTTCTTGGTTGGGTTCCCAGTTACCAGAACGACTACTTCGTCGAAGTGGCGTCGAGCCCGGTCTACGATATCCAGGTGCCCGTTCGTGAAGGGGTCAAACGACCCGGGGCACACCGCCACGTTACGGGCCGAAGCTGACGATTGGGCCATCACTCACTCCTCCTGAGCGCCTGAGGGGGCTGTATACACTGCCATATCGAACCGTGCGATCCCGTACAGGCGCTTCTTGAGTTTCTGTCCCGTA
Organism: Corynebacterium sp. UMB8791; assembly: GCF_054166365.1. Taxonomy (NCBI): domain Bacteria; kingdom Bacillati; phylum Actinomycetota; class Actinomycetes; order Mycobacteriales; family Corynebacteriaceae; genus Corynebacterium; species Corynebacterium sp. UMB8791. The sequence continues at coordinate 150,710 of NZ_JBSZCG010000114.1, forward strand.
GGGGTAAACGCGGGCGGCCATGCGGTCTCGGGGCTTTCGCGGTGACGTTCGATGACGACCACGGCGCCGTCGACAAGTAGCTCCTGCAACGCAGTGACCATTTCAGCGACGGCTTCATCGGCAAGGTCGTAGGGTGGATCGGCGAGCACCATTGAAAAGTGCTGCTTGGGAGCACGCGCCACATACGCGGAGACTTTCACGGGCTCGACACGGGTGTTCGGGTGCCCGACAACGCGCGCATTGTGCTCAATCACCGCGACCGCTTTCGGGTCGTCTTCCACAAGCACCACTTCTTCAGCTCCACGCGAGGCTGCCTCCAGCCCTAGTGCGCCGGATCCGGCAAAGAGGTCAAGGACGTGCTGACCAGGGAACCCAAAGCGGACCTGCAGAGAGGAAAAGAGGCCCTCTCGCGCGCGGTCCGACGTTGGCCGTGTCCCCTCCGGTGGAACTTTAATCTTGCGCCCACGGGCTTCACCAGAAATGATGCGATTCATGGTACTCACTCTAGCTTTAGCTCTTTTCTAGGTACACAAAGTCCTCATCTTGGAGGTGTGTACTGAGCGCCCGTGCCTTCTCAAGGTCTTCTTCGACAAAGCGGGCCGCATCGCGGTACGCACTGGTAACGATCTCGTAGTCCTCAATCAAGTCGATCAATTTAAACGTGCGACGGATACCTGACTGCTCTGTTCCGAGCACGTCACCCTCACGGCGGTGGCGCAAGTCTAGATCGGCAAGAGCAAAGCCATCGCTCGTCTGAGCAACCTCCCAGACCCGCTGAAAGGCATCACTGCCTTCTTCTGCCTGTGTATGGAAAAGACACAGAGATTGATTACCGCCTCGCCCGACTCGGCCTCGCAGCTGGTGCAGCTGTGAAACGCCAAAGCTTTCTGATTCCCGTACCATCATGACAGTCGCGTTCGGCACGTCTACGCCAACTTCGATGACGGTCGTAGCTACCAAGATGTCAATGCCACCCGCTGCAAAATCGGACATCACAGCGTCTTTTTCCTCAGCACGCATCTTGCCGTGCAGTACGGCTACTTGCAGGCTTGGGAACTCGGTAGCGCGCAACCACTCGGCGGTCTCAAGGACGCCACCCTCGCCGTCAATGCGCGGGCACACAATGTAGACCTGGTGGCCAGCCGCGACATCTTCTCGCATCTTCTCCCACGCACGTGCAATCCACGTCGGCTTGAACTCCGGAACAACTGAGGACTGAATAGGCTTCCTTCCGCCTGGCAGCTCGTTGAGCACCGAGACCTCGAGATCACCAAAGACGGTCATTGCGATTGTGCGCGGGATCGGCGTCGCTGTCATGACAAGTAAGTGCGGAGTCTGCGCCCCCGACTTAGCGCGAAGTCGGTCGCGCTGCTCCACGCCAAAACGATGCTGCTCGTCGACAATGACGAAGCCAAGGTTAAAGAACTCCACGCTGTCTTGAATCAGCGCGTGGGTGCCCACGACTATGTCCGCCTCACCCGAGACAATCTTGAGGAGGGCATCTTGCTTCGGTGCCGTCGGCATGGAGCCTGTGAGTGGCACCACAGTCGTGTGCAGCCCGGCGCGCATGAGTGTCTCTGTAAGCGATCGTGCGTGTTGCTGCGCGAGCACCTCGGTAGGTGCGAGCAGGGCTGCTTGAGCGCCGTTATCAACCGCTTGGAGCATGCTGATCAGTGCGACGATAGTTTTGCCGGAGCCGACCTCTCCTTGGAGGAGGCGGCTCATTGGGTGGGCGTGAGTCAGGTCGGTGGAGATTTCCTGGATGACGCGTTGTTGCCCGCCAGTGAGTGGGAATGGGAGTTGTGTAATGAGTCGGGATTGTTCGCCGTTTGGTTGTTTGGGAAGGGCTGGAGCGTTGTGGTTGTTTGCGTCGGTGCGTCGCACGCTCATGGCGAGTGCGACGGTCATGGCTTCGTCGTATTTGAGGCGTCGGCGGGCGGGTTCGGGTCCTTCGGTGTCAGGTTGGTGAATGGTGCGGATGGCGCTGTCGCGGGCGATGTATCCGTCAGGGCTTGCGCCGAGTGGTTCGGGGACTGTGGGGAGGCTTTGCAGGATGGTGTGGACGGCTCCCATGATGGTCCAGGTGCTGACCTGTTTTGTTGCCGGGTAGATTGGGAGCCATTCGCGTCCGGAGAGGATTGCTTCGAGGTCGCCGAAGTGTTGGAGTTGTCGTAGTGCTCCGGTGGCTTGGGTGGGGCCGTCGAGTAGTACGAAGTCTGGGTGTTGGAACTGGATTTCGTTGCGGTACGTGCTGATTTTGCCGGTCATCATGACGCGGGTGTGTTCTTTGAGCACTCGCATGGCGTAGTTGGAGCCGAAGAATGTTGCGGTGAAGGTGTTGGTGCCGTCGTAGACGTGGGTTCGGTAGATGGGTCGGTTGGGGTGTTTTCTGTTGGGGATGCGTTGGGTAGCGGTGATTTCGCCGACGATGCTGAGTGTATCGCCTTCATTGATGGTGGCAAGGTCGGTCGCGGTGCCGTAGTGGAGGTATCGGCGTGGGTAGTGCTCGAGGAGCTCGCCGCAGGTGCTGTATCCAAGGTGTTTGGTGATTGCCTTGGCTTGTTTCAGGGGGATGACGAGGTTGAGCGGCCTGGGGTCGATGTTTCCTAGCACTTCCTATTCGACTCCGATCTCGGCGACGGCACCGAGCCCGTCTGCGGGGAAAACGATGACGTCGACGTCGAGTTTGTCGTCGAGTGCCGCGAGGTCTTCGGCGCGCAGTGATGCGGTATCGAAGAGTACGGTGACTTGTTCCCCACCGGGCTCGAGGAGGCGCTTGCAGGTCTTTTCGACGGCGGCTATCGCGTCGTCAGCGATCAGGAGTGTTTCGCCGTGTGCCATGGCGATGATGTCGCCCTTCGAGACTGCCCCTCCTTGCACGAGCCCGGCTTTAGGGGCGCGCTGGAGGACAGCGGTTCGCATTTCTCCGGCGGCCTCCGACATGGTGAAAGCTGCCGTCGCGAGTGGTTGGGCTGGGTCATGAACGGCGAGCGCCGCGATACCGGAAACAAGCCGCACGGTAGGAAGCAGGGTGATGCTTTGTTCGAAGGCGTGGGTTGCTTTCTCCACTGCGGCGAGGCTTCGCTGATCAAGCAGTCCGTTCGGCAGCAAAATAACTTCGCGAGCTTCGGTTTTGTGGACGGCGGCGAGGATGTCCGCGACAATATTCTCGCCCGGCGCGACTGTTACCGCACCTGCCTGCGCGTAGAGATCAGTAAGTGATCCGGGAGGCGTCACTGCGACAACCAGTCTTGTGGGAGTTTGCGTGACAGGTTCGTCCGGGAGCACTTCGAGATGCAGTTGTGTCACGGTACCGCGGGCGAACGCGCGCTCAATCACTGCGCCGGCCTCGGTGGAGTGAATGTGCACTTTGCCGCTGCGCTCGTTATTGCGAGCGATCACAAGGCAGTCGCCCATGGTGCTAAGTTCACCTTCAAGGACATCCATGTCGCCTTCGAAGAAGAACATGACTTCCAGGTTTGCCTTGCCACTTGCGTGTGAGATCACGTGAGAGGTTCCGTGTGTGGCAGGCTGCGCTACCTCGTAGGGTTGGCCGTCGAGTTCGTATACAAGTGATTCCAGGAGGATAACGAGGCCGGTGCCTCCTGCGTCGACGACGCCCGCTTCCCGTAGCGCTTCCAGCTGTGACGGGGTACGTGCGAGTGCAGTTTGCGCAGCGTCGGCGGCAGCCTGTGCGATGCTCAACGCGGGTGCTTCTCCCCCTGAATCCTGCAGCGCTTGCGATGCCGCAGTCGACGCTGCCCGCAGCACCGTGATCACGGTGCCCTCTACCGGCTCGGCAATTGCGCGGTCAACAAACTGCACTGCTTGGGCAAGCGCGTTCGCGATGAACTGCCCGCTTCGAGTATCTTCATCGGCGGTTTGCGCGACGCCTCTGATGACCTGGGACAGCACAACACCCGAGTTGCCACGCGCGCCGCGAATGGCGCCAACAGCAAGCGCTTCGGCTACTTCCTGCATCGACTGAGCATCAGACCTTTTCGACGCCTCTTCGACAGCCGCCGCCATCGTCTGCGCCATGTTGGAACCAGTGTCCGCGTCCGGGACGGGAAACACATTGAGCTGGTTGATCTCGTGTCGGCGACGTTCGAGTTCTGCCGCTGCCCGACGAGCCCAGGACAGGAGCCGTGGTCCATCGAGTGCAGTTGCTGTTTCCATGGTCAGACAGTCTACAGTGCCCAGTCGACAGGTGAGGCACCCTGTGCAATGAGCGCCTGATTTGCCCGACTGAATGGCCGCGACCCGAAAAACCCCCGGCGCGCCGACAGCGGCGAGGGATGTGGGGACTCAATCGTTGGCGTACTCCCGAGGAACTGTTTCGCAGTTTGTGCGTCTCTGCCCCACAGGATCGCAACCAACGGAGTATTCCGCTGAGCGAGCTTTGCGATTGCGTGTGCGGTCACTGCTTCCCAGCCCTTCCCGCGGTGTGACGTCGGCGCGCCGGGCCGGACTGTGAGTACTCTGTTGAGCAGCATGACTCCGTTTCGCTGCCAAGAGGTCAAGTCCCCGTCGGCTCGTGGGGGGATACCGAGGTCATCGTTGAGCTCCTGGTAGATGTTTACCAACGATCGGGGCGGTTTCACGCCTGGCTGCGTCGAGAATGAGAGACCCATGGGGTGGCCGGGCGTCGGGTACGGATCTTGGCCCAAGATGAGCACACGGACATCTTCAAATGGGGTCGAAAACGCACGGAGAATGTCTTTTCCGGCAGGCAGGTACGCGGGTTCACCGCGGAGAAAGTCTCCCATCGCGTGGATGGCAGGTTCTACTTCCGCCAGCGGTTCCTGCCAGGAAGGGTGGACGGGTAAGTTCATGAAAATGGCTCCCATTCATGGCGCGCGGTGTGTGCGACGCCGTCGATTTCCACGCCGACTTTGCGTGTGACCGTACCGATCGAACGATACCCCACGGGTGCGTCCCCATCGATCGTGCCCAGCAATGTGTGGTCTTCTCCCCCGTTGAGTACCCAGTCCCATGGGTCGACGCCTAGGAACTCACCGGCTTCTCGCAGCTGATCACTTGGGGCTACAGCGGCGCGCGAGATGTTAATCCCCACGTTCGAGGCCCGGGTTATCACGCCCAGATCGTGCAGTAGCCCGTCGGAGTTGTCTGTCATGGCTGTAGCCCCTGCTGCTCGTGCAACAACCCCGCGCCCAGGAGTCAGTTGCGGGCAGCGGTGCGCATGTACGATATCTGCAAGCCGTTCCGGGATTTCCCGTCCGGACTCCAGTAGTGCAAAGCCTGCAGCAGAATAGCCGATTTTCCCGTGCGCTATCACTCGCTGCCCCGGACGCGCTTGGCTCAAGCGCAGTGGCGGCAAACTGCCTCCTAACGAACCAATCGCGGTGATCGCGATCGACAGTTGGTTCCCACTCGTGATGTCCCCGCCGACGAGCTCGCTCGAGTATCGCTCCAATTCGAGATGGATCCCTCGTGCAAGTTCACTCACGACGGCAAGCGGGGTGTCCGGAGGCGCCGAGAGCGCGAGTAGCGCGGCAACGGGGCGAGCACCCATCGCCTCGATGTCGGCGAAGTTTTGCACGATGGCTTTGCGTCCCAGCAGGGCGGGGGTGGTCGTCGAAAAGCGAAAATGCTGTCCCTCGACGAGCATGTCCGTTGTTACGACCGCACGGCTATTCGGCGTGTGCGATTCGAGCACCGCTGCGTCATCACCGTTGAGCGGCGATGGCGATGCACCAACGATGGCGTCAATCGTTGCTTGTTCTCCCACCTCCCGGAGCGTCGGGCCGTGCGTGGGAAAGCCGACGTTACTCACCAAAGTGCGCCTTTCAGTAGACTTGTACGCCATGAAAGATTCCACTGGCGCGTTGCATGATTCACAGATTAACCGTACAGCGGTCTACATCAGTTTGGGCCTCGCAGTGGCGCTTGTTTTGGGCGTCATTGTGGGTGCTCGGTATTTTTTCCAGCAGGTGGCACTGCAGCCTGTGGCGATGACTGAGCTGCCTTCCCCCGAGGCTGATTCACCCGAGTGCGCTGCGCTCGTGGACAGCCTTCCTGAAAAGGTGCTTGGGCACAAGCGTGCGGAGCTCGCCGCCCCGGCTCCGGCAGGTGCTGCCGCGTGGCAGTCCTCTTCAACTCGACGCGTCACGCTGCGCTGCGGCGTGGAAATGCCCCTTCAGTACACCGAGTACACCCCGGTGTCCTCCCACAATGGTGCAGAGTGGATCAGAATTGACGACGCCACCCCAGGATCAAGCATGGTCACGTGGTTTAGCGCGGACCGTTGGCCGGTAGTCGCCGTGACTACCGACGCGGAAGGACTCGGCAGGGCAGATACGCCAGTGGACGAGATTAACGTGAGTGCGCTGCCGCAGCGCGATCTTCCTCGCAACCCGGCGCCGCTCTCTGAGCTGCAGCCAGCGACGCATTCAACGGACGGGAGTGGAGCAAACGCATGCGGCGGATTGCTTGCTGCACTTCCTGAATCGCTCGCCGAAGGCTATAAACGGCTTCCTGAGAACAATGTGGCTTCGCCGCAAACTGCAGTCTGGACGCAGCTTGGCCACGAACCGATTGTGCTGCGTTGTGGTGTGAACGACCCGGAGCACTACGAGGCCGGAGCGACCTTGCAACAGATCAACGGGATCCCTTGGTTTGAGGACACCATCACTGCAACTGGCACCACCTCGTCGACGTGGTACGCGCTCGGGCGAGAGGTCAACGTTGCGGCCTTTGTGCCCTCAGGTGAGGGCAATGAGGTCATCACCACGCTGACCGAGCTCGTCGAGAAGCACGTCCCCGAACGCAAGTCTTAGTCCGTTGCGCCGTCGGCTACCTGCAGCGCAGTGCGGACCAGAGTGTCGAGCAGTTTCGGATAGTCGATGCCGCTTGCGTTCCACACCTGTGGGTACATCGAAATTGCGGTGAACCCCGGCATGGTGTTGATCTCGTTGAGCACAGGCCCCTTGTCGGTGACGAAGAAGTCCACGCGTGCCAATCCCTTACAGTTCAGTGCATTGAATGCACGGACTGCTTGGTCCTGCAGGGTAGCTATCAAAGAGGCGTCGTAAGGCGCGGGGATTGTTGCTGTAACCCCCTCTTCCATGTACTTCGTTTCGAAGCCGTAGAAGCCTTCTGCAGAAGCATCAGTTCCGTTGAGTTTGGCCGGCACGGAAGCCTCGATGCGGCCATCGGGAAACTCCAGAACTCCGACCTCGACTTCGTCGCCGACCTGCTCCGATTCGACGATCACTTTCGAGTCGCACTCGTACGCTTGATGCAGTGCAGCATCGAAGTCTTCCCACGTGGTCACCTTGGACACACCAATCGACGATCCACCGTTGGCGGGCTTGACGAACACTGGAAGGCCTAGGCGCTGCTTATCCTCATCGAGCAGCAGTTCACCTCCGCGGAGAATCACTTCCGGAGTCACTGTAATTCCGGCAAGTGCCACGAGCTTCTTCGTGTACTCCTTGTCCATGCCACTCGCAGATGCCAAGACGCCTGGCCCCACGTACGGGATTCCCGAAAGCTCGAACATGCCTTGGATAGTGCCGTCTTCACCAAACTGCCCGTGCAGGACCGGGAAAACAACGTCGACCTGTGCGACGGTCTCGCCGGTGGCGACATCAGTAAACTCACCGCGGCGCGAAGGGTTGATGCTCAACGCGATCTCTGCCCCACCAAGAACTTCGGGAAGCGCCTCTCCGCCAACGGGGTCGATTTCCCCGCGCACCCAAGTACCATCCCGGCGAATACCTACCGGAAACACCTCGTACACCTCGGGGTCGAGGTGGGCCATGATGGAGCCGGCAGAAATACAAGAAATTGAATGCTCGGTGGAACGACCACCGTAGACTACTGCAATACGAATCACAGCTGACACATTACCTGGTGTCTACTCCGACTTTTTCGACCGACCCATCAACGCAGCAATCGTCTCCTCCACCGTCACACCCTGGTGACACACGGCGAAAACGGCTTGAGTCAGCGGCATGTCCACGCCGTGACGCTCAGCAAGCTGATAAATGCTGCGTGAGGAAATAACCCCCTCGGCAACCTGGCCCTTCGTTGCAGCCTTCGCCTCTTCAATCGTGGCGCCCTTACCCAGCGCAGAACCGAAAGTTCGGTTACGAGACAGTGGCGAAGAACACGTGGCAACCAAGTCCCCCATGCCCGCCAGGCCTGCGAACGTCCGGGCGTCGGCCCCCAACTCCTGGCCTAGACGCGTACTTTCAGCCAAACCACGGGTAATAAGCGTTGCCAGCGTGTTCTCCCCTAGCCCCTGGCCAGAAGCCATGCCACAGGCGAGCGCGATGACGTTCTTCGTCGCACCTCCGATCTCACAGCCGACAACATCAGTGTTCGTATACGGGCGCAGGTACGACGTCGCACACGCAGCCTGCACGAGCTTCGCACGGTTGATGTCACTGCAGGCGATGACGGTGGCCGCCGGCTGTTCCTCAGCAATCTCGCGGGAAAGGTTTGGCCCGCTGAGTACCGCGATTCGGTTCTCCTCTGCACCGGTAACCTCAGCGATGATCTCCGACATTCGCATGTATGTGCCGGTCTCAATACCTTTCGAAATGGACAACAGCGTAGTGTCAGTACGCAGCAGCGGGGCCCACACTTCCAGGTTCTGGCGCATGGTTTGGCTCGGCACAGCAAAAATAGCGATATCTGCAGCCTGCAGTGCCGCTTCCGCGTCAGACGTTGCGAAGACCCCGTCCGGCAGCGCAATCCCCGGCAGGTAATCGGGATTCTCCCGAGTCTCCTGCATGGTCTTCGCCAGCTCGTCCCGGCGTGCCCACAACTGCACCATGTTGCCGGCATCGGCAAACACTTTGGCCAAGGTTGTCCCCCAGGAACCTGCACCCATTACCGCTACGTTTACCACTTGTGCCACCGCCATTCCTGTCTGCATGAACCGTTTCACGCTAGCACTTTTCTACCGCCAATATCCACAATCAGCCCGCTGACCTGTCGCTGCAGCGAAAACCTGCAAAGTGCGTAAAGATAGAAAGTATGTCACGTTCAACGAAGCTCCACGAACAACACAAAGACCAATTCGGAGAAATGTTCATTACCGGACGCCACCAAGAAGTCCCCCGCCATCCGCATCGGGAGTTCAAGAAGACAACGCTCGCTGCGGGTGCCGTGCTGTGGCGTGGCGATCTCGAACATCCGGATTCTATAGAAGTCGCTTGTATCCACCGCCCACACTACGACGACTGGTCGCTCGCCAAAGGCAAGGTGGATCCGGGCGAGTTCCTCGTTACCACCGCCGTTCGCGAAATCCAGGAGGAAACTGGCTACGAAGTCCGGCTGGGAAAGCTGATTGGTAAAACCGTGTATCCAGTCAAGAACACGACGAAGGTTGTGTACTACTGGACCGGCAAGGTAGTCAGCGGCGAGTTCACTCCTAACAATGAGGTCGACGAGATCCGCTGGCTCAACATCGACGATGCGACACAGCTGATGAGCTACAAGCTCGACAGGCAAGTATTGCTGAAAGCTGCGAAGCGCTTCGCCACCCCCGCTGACACCCGAATTCTGTACGTGCGCCACGCTCGTGCGAACTACAAGGAGGCCTGGAAGCACGACGATAGTCGTCGGCCGCTCGATAAGAAGGGCAAGCGCCAGGCGAAGGCGCTTGTGCCGCTGCTGCAGGCGTTCGCTCCTGAGTCTCTGTATTCTGCCGAGCCGTTGCGTTGCGAGCAGACACTGATCCCACTTGCGAAGGCACTCGGTAAAGACATCACGATCGACGCCACCTTCGGTGAAATCGCGTGGCAGGAGAACCAGGTAGCCGCCCGCGCAGATTTTGATGCGCTCATCAAACGCGGTGGCACACACGTTGTGTGCTCGCAGGGCGGGGTCATCCCTGAGATGATTGCTGCGCTTTCGGCCGACGGTCGTCTGCCGATCGATTCGCCGATCCTGGCGAAGAAGGCGTCGGTATGGGTACTGTCCTTTAACGATGGGCAACTCATCGGCGCCGACTACATGCCATCTCCACTACCGGTGCTCTAAGGACACTTCGCCTAGAAAAAGAAAGGACTGCCCAGTTGCAGCCAGTTACCCAAGAACGAATCGAAGCGGCACTCGATGCGCTTGAATTGCAGTATTTCCGCAGTTCCGAGGACGGCCTCACCCGCACCGCGTTTCCGTCGATCATGTGCTTCTTTGAAGTCAAGGACATCGGATTCAAGATCACCAGCCAGTGGCTTGGAACCGCGAAGATGAATGCAGATAAGAGCAATCTTCGTCTCAGCATCAATGAGTTGAACCGCTCACTGCCCCTCGTTCGTGCACATCCGATTCAGCGCGAGGACGGTGCTCTGGTTGCGCTATTTGAGGCACCGTTTTTCTCCTCCGACGGTTTCAGTGACGAGCAGCTGCAGTCAATGTTGCAGTTTTACTTCTCCATCATGCACTACGCGGTGGAAGCGCTCGACGAAAACTTCGCGCATCTCAAAGACAAGCACCCGTACAAGCAGGAGAAGGAGCAGTAAATGCAACAGCTACAGCCGTTAAGTCTTGATCGTCTTCGCAAATTGTTTGACGAGCGCGGTTGGGAGTACCGGGAGCCTACGCAGTACAACTCTCTCATTACAGCATTTTCCGGTATCGGCTTTGAGATGAAGCTGGTCGATACAAGCCTGCATTTCGTCTCTACTGTCTCAATCGATGCTGTCGACGCAAGTCGTTTCGACGAAGTGCTCACGTGGTGCGAGGACTACAACAACGCCCACGCATTCCCATCGCTCGTCGTAATGAAAGACGAGAAGCGCGATGTCTCCGCTCTGGGCGTTGCGTATGTCATGCCGGGCTATTGGGAGTACAGCGACCAGCAGTTCGCGGACCACGTTTCGTCTGCTATTCACGGCATCACAACGTCGGTCCGCGACTTCTTATCGACGTTCGCACCTTCGGCTCTCGAACGTCTCGGCACCCCTGCTACCGAGGAGAAGTAGCGGGGTAAAACGGGCGACGCTGCTGTTCGTATTCCTCGATGGCTTGCTCGTTTCGCAGCGTCAGCCCAATATCGTCGAGGCCTTCGCTCAGGCGCCAACGCGTGTAGTCGTCTACGTCGAACGAGTAGGTACTCTCCCCGACTGTGACGGTGCGGTCCGGCAATGAAACAGTAGCGACAGTGCCTGGTGCCTGCTCGAGCTGCTTCCAGATCAGTTCGATGTCAGACTCCGACATGATGCCAGCTAGAAGGCCCGCCTTGCCCGCGTTGCCTCGGAAGATATCAGCAAACCGTGGGCTAAATACCGCCCGGAACCCGTAGTCCTGCAGAGCCCACACCGCGTGTTCGCGGGAGGAGCCAGTGCCGAAGTCGGGGCCGGCGAACAGTACCGACCCTTCCTTGTATGCCTCGTTGTTCAGCACAAAGTCAGGTTCGTTGGTACGCCAGTTTGAAAACAGGCCATCTTCGAATCCGGTACGGGTCACCCGCTTGAGGTAGCGGGCGGGAATAATCTGGTCGGTGTCCACATTTGACCGCGTCAACGGAACTGCGACGCCACTGTGGGTTGTGAATTTTTCCATGATCGTGTTCAGCTCCTGACTACTGTGCGTTGGCGGTGGAAGGAATGTCTGCGGGTGTGGCAAGGTGGCCGAGTACTGCTGTAGCAGCCGCAACTTCGGGCGAAACTAGGTGTGTGCGACCACCAGGTCCTTGGCGGCCTTCGAAGTTTCGGTTGGACGTCGAAGCGCTGCGCTCTCCAGGGGCAAGCTGGTCGGGGTTCATACCCAGACACATAGAGCAGCCCGCGGTTCGCCACTCTGCACCGAACTCTTCAAAGATTTCGTGCAGGCCTTCTTCTTCCGCCTGCTGCTTGACCTTGGCAGAGGACGGCACGACCAGCATGCGGGTCCCCTCCGCGATTTTTTGGCCGCGCACAACCTCTGCAGCCGCGCGCAAGTCTTCGATGCGCGCGTTCGTGCACGATCCCAGAAAGACTGTATCAATCTTGATGTCACGCAACGGCGTGCCAGGGGTCAACCCCATGTACTGCAATGCTTTTTCCGCGGCCTGCTTCGCACTGTCGTCTCCGAAGTCCTCAGGGTCAGGAACAGAGGCGCTCAGCGGCAAGCCCTGGCCGGGATTGGTACCCCAGGTGACGAACGGGGTAAGCGTCGAGGCGTCGATCTCTACGACGGTGTCGAACTTCGCGCCGGGGTCAGTTGGCAGCGTCTTCCAGTACGCCACTGCGTCGTCCCAGTCCTTCCCCTTCGGCGCGTAGGGACGTCCCTTAACGTACTCAAATGTCGTCTCATCGGGTGCCACCATGCCGGCACGGGCGCCTGCCTCGATGGTCATGTTGCAGATGGTCATGCGCGCTTCCATGGACAGCTTTCGGATCGCCTCGCCACGGTATTCAATGATGTGCCCTTGGCCACCGCCAGTACCAATCTTGGCGATGATTGCCAGGATCAAATCTTTCGCACTCACACCAGGTTGCAGCGTTCCACTGACCTCAATCGCCATCGTCTTGAACGGTGCCAGCGGCAGCGTCTGGGTCGCCATGACGTGCTCTACCTCAGAGGTACCGATACCCATGGCGATCGAACCGAACGCGCCGTGCGTCGACGTATGCGAGTCGCCGCACACAATCGTCATGCCCGGCTGGCTAATGCCCAGCTGCGGACCAACGGTGTGGACGATGCCCTGTTCCTCATCGCCCATTTCGTGCAGCACAACGCCGAACTCTTCACAGTTCTTTCGCAGCGTCGAGACCTGGGTGCGCGAGGTCGGGTCGCTAATTTCTGTCAGCTCGCCAGAAACGATGCCCGTGGTTGGCACGTTGTGATCTTCGGTAGCAAGGTGCAGCTCTGGGTGGCGCATGCGGCGCCCGTTGAGGCGCAAACCATCAAATGCCTGCGGTGACGTCACCTCATGCAGGAGTTGAAAATCGATGTAGAGAAGATCAGGCTGACCGTTCTCTCCACGGGTGACCACGTGATCACGCCACACTTTTTCCGCCAGCGTTAATGGCTTTTGGCCCATCTTGCTCCTCCTCAACAGTCGCAACCACCTCCCACCGAGTGAGATGGTAGAATCCATGACGTGAGACAGTATAGCGAAGACTCTGGAATTAAAGTGCTCGATCGCTCGATTTCCATCGTACGAGCGGTCGCAGGCGGCGACAAAACCCTCGCCGAGCTCAGCGAAGCAACCGGACTACCCCGAGCGACGACTCACCGAATAGCCACTGCACTGGAAGTGCATAACGTCCTAGCAAGGACAGAGGACGGACAATGGACGATCGGCCGCGCACTCTCCCACTTTTCAGGGCACTCCTCCCCCCGTTTGCTCTCTGCCGCCGCACCAATCATGCGCAACCTCGTTGAAGTCACTGGCGAGTCCGTGCAGCTCTACAAGCTCAGCGGAGACACTCGCACCTGCATCGCGGCAGAAAAGCCCGAGAGCGGCCTCACCTACACAGTTCCCGTGGGCTCGCAGCTCTCACTCACCGCAGGCTCAGCTGCCCGTGTGTTCGCCGCCCACTCACTTATCGACGCCTCTCCGTTTCCCTCGCAAGACCTCGAGGCGATCCGTGTAACCGGACTCGCTGAGTCAATCGCAGAGCGTGAAGTTGGGCTGGCGAGCCTGTCTGCGCCCATCACCAACCCAGACGGATCAGTCATCGCTGTCCTTTCCGTTTCCGGGCCGGCCGAGCGGCTCACCCCCACCCCAATCGAAAAGTGGGGCCCCGAGCTGCATGAGGCTGCTCAGGAGCTCACCGAGGCCCTGCGGTAACCCTTGATTGCTGGCGGCGCTGCCCGCCAGCAACAAGTCCAGCACGCTTCGCTCTCACCGTTCTCATTCCGAGATACACCCAGGCGGCCACAGCACACCCCGACAGAACCGCCGGCAACGGTTGGTGCAGCAACGTATTCGACGTCGTGGCCGCTGCAAACGCTGCGAGGTTGAGCCACACGTCATACACAGGGGCGATGAACTGGTGGTTCAACACATGCAGGGCTGCGATGATCAGCCCGCACGCGAACGTGATGGAGAGCAACACTGTAATCAGCACGTGACCAGCGTACTCCCTATCACTACTTTGTTAGCTCGTGGCGTCCAACGTGAGCTCACGGCCATTTTGGTCCTGAACAGGACGAGCATTCTTGCCGATCAGCGATTCGAATGCTTGCAGTTGCTCAGCTGAGGCAGTTACCGGCTGCGTCATTACGATCCAGCGAACGTTTTCAGAGCAAGGTGGCGTCGTCAAAGAGCCTCCATACGTGATGTACTCATGTGATGCTGGAAGAGCATTCGCGATGTTGATCTCCTCCTGAGAGATATGTGAGGTATCCACGTTCTCTGGCGCATTATCAAGCAGATACTGCACTAGCTCGTTCGGTGCACCTTCCTCAAGCAGAATTCCGAGGACTGTAATGTCACCTGCCGCATTCTTGTGTACAAAGTGGATCTCGCCAGGAAGCTGCTTACCGTCGAACTCGTGCTCTGCAGGAGTGTGCATGTGCAGCTGCGCGAGCTCCAGATCTTCACCGTCGAGAGTTACCTTCTGCGTTGTCGACGGCGTGTACTGCAACGTGTGTCCGTTATTCAGAACTTCACCCGTGCTGGCAGCATATGCAAACTCTATGTCTGCCAAGTCTTCAGGGGTAGCGTCACTCAAGTTGATTGGGCTTTGCTCCTTGCCATTTCCACAGACCTCGAATTCGGTCGAAAGGTCGCCCCAGTGCTCTGGAGCACCGTCTCCTTCGTACCCCCAGTGCGCTTCACTGGCCGGGGCGGCCTCTGACGATGTGGATGGTGCGCTCGTGCCAGCTTGCGAGCAGCCGCCCAGCAGCAGTGCGCTAGCAGCCACCGCTGCAAGCGCGGCAGAATGAGCTTTTCTCATGATATGTTCACGTTCCTTTCATCTTGGAGTTTGGTCCTCCGATGGTACGCGAACTGCGCAGCCTGTAAACTACATGCCTTTGAAGCACAAAAAGAAAGGCAGCCAGTGCTTGCACTGACTGCCATTTGTACCCCGTACGGGATTTGAACCCGTGTTACCGCCGTGAGAGGGCGACGTCCTAGGCCGCTAGACGAACGGGGCGCGCTCGCTTTTTGCGACTCGTTAACAATAAACGTCGCCCTATGAACTCTCCAAATCTGCAGGCCACGCGCCGCTTTCCCGCAACGCGCCCTCGATGGTTGGCCATGACGCTCGCAGCATATGCTCAAACACTCCCCACGTATGGGTTCCCTCAACGATTTCATGCCACGTCACGTTGAGCCCTTGCTGCTGTGCTGTCTCAGCGAAGTACTTCGAGCATGCATACGAAGTTGCTTCGATTACCATGGGCGCTCCGAGCCTCTTTGACGATGCCTCCTCGTCAATCGCGCCGGGCACGCCCTGTGCAGCCCCCAGCCATAGCGTGGTCCCGCGTAGTCGCTCCAGGTTAAGAATTGGCGAGTGCCGCCACCACGCCCTGTTCGACGACGTCCCCCACATGTTGACCGGGTTCCCCTTGTTCATTGTCACCCCTGACGATGTGTAGATACCGCCGAGCACGCCGGTGGTCGCCGGGCAGCCTGAGTAGGATGCGGCCGCCACGAACCGATCCGGAGCATTCACGGCGATGTCCAGCGCAGGGCCACCAGACATCGAGATGCCGGCGATGGCGTCGTGCCCGTTGCCGTGGAACTGGGCGTCGATAAGTGGCGGTAACTCACGAGTCATGTAGGTGAGCCACTTGTTCGTACCTGTAGCCGGGTCCTCTCGATACCAGTCGGCCTGCATTGAAGACACTGACCCCTTCGGTGTCACCACATTGACGAGCTTGCCAGCGAAGAACGCTTGATAGTCCGAGGAATTCGCCCAGCTGTAGCCGCCCGCAGCGCCGTCTGCCCCCATCATGAGGTAAAACGTTGGTCGAGGCGCAGTGCCACGCGGCAGCAGCACATCATTCGTCACCTCTCGCTGCATCGACGGCGACCACACCGTGAGTTCCCACAAGTCCCCTTCAACTTGGCGCATAGACCGCAGCTCAGCGGGCGGCGCTTCATACGCTGGAAACGTTGCTGATGCATCTCCTCTCGACGAACCAGTGGAGCTTCCCGGATACAGCTGGTACATCGATGACCCCAGCTCTCCCCTGCCTAACGCTACCAACACCGCTGCGGGGATGGCGAGCAATGGCACTGCGGAACTCAGGCTGAGAACCGCCAACACCACGCTTGCGGCATCAAGCACGCTCGACCCTGACCGCGAAGGCTCGCCTGTGAAGATCGACGACAGCGGATTGTTCTGGGCTGAACTGGCCTCCGCTTCAGCTGGCGGTACCTGCGCCTGGGCAAGCATCACTACCACCGAGACTGCTAGGACACAGCGTTTTCGTACAGGGATCGGCATAGAGAAACTGTACCAACCATACTGACGGACCGACCAAGGTAAACAAAGCAAAACAGCCAGTGCAACGCACTGGCTGTTACTTGTACCCCGTACGGGATTTGAACCCGTGTTACCGCCGTGAGAGGGCGACGTCCTAGGCCGCTAGACGAACGGGGCATTAGGACACAGAACCAAAGTTCTGTAGCTGGCCTACCTGGACTCGAACCAAGAATGACGGTACCAGAAACCGTTGTGTTGCCAATTACACCATAGGCCATTGTTTTTCTTCACTCACAAGACTAAACTGTTTCTTTCGTTTTGCCTTGCTCGCTCTGAACAACGATGACTACTATAACCATAAAGCCCAATACGACACAAATCGCCTGGTCATAATAGAAAAAGAGGTATCGCAAACCATGCGATACCTCTTCGACTTCGCCAATGCTCGTTAGGCCCGTTAAGCCTCCGGCGCAGTGTACGGAGTAACCTCACGCGCAGCGCGCAAGCGCGCCATCGTGGACTGCTTACCCAGCAGCTCCATCGACTCGAAGAGTGGTGGAGAAACCTGCTCCCCGGAGATTCCAACACGGAGCGCACCGAACGCAACGCGTGGCTTCAACTCCAGTTCTTCGATCAGCGCGGTGTGCAGAGCCTTCTCAATGGACTCAGTAGTCCAGTCATCTTCAGCAATGGCGTCGAGTGCCGCAATGCCGGCGTCGAGAGGCTGGACAGCAGTGTCCTTGAGGTTCTTCTTCGCCGCTTTCTCGTTGAGGACAAGATCTGCATCCGGAGTAACAAGGAACTTCAGCAGTCCATACGCATCTGACAGGACCTTGATACGGGTCTGAACCAACTCGGCGGCGAGTGCGAACTTGTCAGCCGGGTAGTCGGCTGGGAAGTCGGTGAACTCGGTCAGGTAATCACGCAGGCGCTGTTCGAAGTCCTTTGGCTCAAGCAAGCGAATGTGGTCAGCGTTGATCGCCTCTAGCTTCTTCTGGTCGAAGCGCGCAGGGTTACCAAGCACATCAGAAACATCGAACGCCTCGACAAGCTGATCAACGCTGAAGATGTCTTCATCAGAAGACAGCGACCAGCCCAGCAGCGCGAGGTAATTGATCATGCCCTCCGGGATGATGCCGTTGTCGCGGTGATTAAACAGGTTCGATTCCGGATCGCGCTTGGAAAGCTTCTTATTGCCCTGCCCCATCACGAACGGCAGATGCGCAAACTCAGGAGTGAACTCAGCGACGCCGATACGCTGGAGCGCCTCATACAGAGCAAGCTGGCGCGGAGTCGAGGAAAGCAAGTCTTCACCACGCAAGACGTGCGTGACCTGCATCAGCGCGTCATCAACTGGGTTGACCAGCGTGTACAGCGGCGCACCGTTCGAACGTGCAACAACGTAGTCTGGCTGCGTCTGCGACTTGAACGTCACTTCGCCACGCACCAAGTCGTTCCAGGTCCAGTCCTTGTCCGGCATGCGCAGACGCCAAACTGGCTTGCGGCCTTCAGCCTCGTATGCAGCGATCTGTTCTTCGGTCAGGTCGCGGTCGAAGTTGTCGTAGCCAAGCTGGGGGTCCCGCCCTGCCGCCTTGTGCCGCGCCTGAACCTCCTCGTTCGTGGAGTACGCCGGGTAGACCTCCCCGGCTTCGATCAGCTTGTCCAGGACTTCCTTGTAGATATCCATTCGCTGCGACTGGCGGTAAGGCTCGTGTGGGCCGCCTACCAAAACGCCTTCATCCCAATCCAGGCCCAGCCACTTCAAGGAGTCGATGATTGCCTGGTAGGACTCTTCCGAGTCACGTGCGGCGTCGGTATCTTCAATGCGGAAAATCAGCGTGCCGCCACTGTGTCGTGCCTGTGCCCAGTTGAACAAGGCCGTACGCACCATACCGACATGGGGCGTACCTGTTGGAGACGGACAAAATCGGACACGCATCTTTGCTGGTTTATTCATGTGCTTTATCGTAGCGCCCCTGCCCCATCAAGGCGCATATGGCAGGCCCTTAGTACGGGCTACGGGACTGCGCCTAGTAAAATATGACCACATGTGTTCAGCCCGCCCCACCACTGCGCCCGACTTCCTGCTTTCCCGAAGCACCGGTTCAGTGCGCACGCAAGGTGCCAATCAAACGTTCTCAGACGCATGGAAAGCTATCGACGCCCTCGAGTCCGGCGACGTCGAGATGGTGGTAGGCGCTCTCCCATTCGATAAAGACACGCCCGCGGCGCTGACAGTGCCCGAATCCATAGTCCGGGAATCTGGCACGCTCGAGCCTCATCCTTACTATCGAGTCGGCCCAGGCTCAAAGCTGCACGCGTCGCTTATCGACGTCGATCCCACCCCGGAAGAACACCTGCGCCGGGTTGAAGCAGCGGTCTCCACGATCCAGGGGTCCATGTTGGACAAGGTGGTCCTTGCTCGTGCAGTGGACATCGCATTCGATCCACCCGTCGATCCTCGCCTGGTCGCCGCGCGCCTGATTGACCTTTCTTATACCCGCGACGGGTTCATCGCAGACCTCACACCGAGCGGGCGTGTCGGCCACTTCTTCGTGGGCTCATCACCTGAGGTTTTGGTGCGCCGCAAAGGCAATATCGTGAGTTCGTATCCGCTAGCAGGATCAGCTGCCCGTGTCCCACACGACCCTGCGGCTGATGAGGCGAATGGTCAGGCACTCTTTGCTTCCGCCAAGGATCGCGACGAGCACGCGTACGTGGTCGAGCACATCCGCGAGATTCTGGCGCCACTGTGTTCCCAACTCGACATTCCAGACGGACCACAACTGGATAAGACTTCAGAAATGTGGCATCTTGCCACCCCAATCCGCGGCGTTCTGAAAGACCCTGCGCCAACAGCGCTCGACCTTGCGCTTCGCCTCTACCCCACCCCAGCTGTTTGCGGTACCCCGCAAGCCGCGGCGGAGGCGCTCATCACCACCGCAGAGACCGACCGAGGGTTCTATGCTGGCACCGTCGGCTATACCGACAAGAACGGCGATGGCGAATACATGGTTGCGATCCGCTGCGCGGAGGTCAACGCCGCGGGCACTCAGGCTCGCGCCTGGGCTGGCGGCGGGCTCGTCGCAGATTCCGTCCCGCAAGATGAGCTCGACGAGACCACAGCCAAACTGCGCACCATCATGCGTGCGCTCGGCCTTTAGCCCCAACTAGGCGCGCGCCACCGGGTTAGTCAGCGAGCCGATACCTGGGATCTCAATCTCAATCACGTCGCCCGGGACCATTTCCGCGGTCCCCGCAGGTGAGCCAGTTGCGATGACATCGCCCGGAAGCAACGTGAATGACTCGCTGACCCACTCGACGATTTCGCCGATCGACTTAATCATCTGGTCCGAGTTGGAATCCTGCTTTGTCGCAGTCTCCCCCTCATGTGTGAGGTGCGCCTTGATCGGCAGCGAATCAAAATTGAAGCGCTCAAGATCTGTCTCAATCCATGGCCCTAGCGGAGCGAAGGTATCCATGCCCTTCGCGCGTGCCCACTGCCCATCGGAGAACTGGAGATCACGCGAGCTGACGTCGTTAATAATGGTGACACCACGCACTACCGACTTCCACTGGTCCGCTTTCACGTTCTTACACGGCACGCCGATGACGAGTGCAAGCTCTCCCTCGAACTCAACGCGGGTAGCGAACTTGGGGATGCGAATTGGCGCGCCGGGACCGACAACTGCTGTCGGCGGTTTGATGAAAATCGTCGGCGGCAAATCATCCGCGGTCTGTTGAAAGACTTCCTTGACGTGGTCCGCGTAGTTGCGGCCGACTGCCACAATTTTCGACGGCAGCGTCGGTGCAAGCAGCCTCACCTCTTCAAGCTTCCACTCTTTGCCGGTGAACTCGGGGTCGGTGAATGGTGTACCAGCAATGGCACGCGCGGTCGTCGCCGCTTCATCAATGACAGCGAAGGTCATGCCTTCGGGTGTAGCAATTCGTCCAAAACGCATAGGGACGAGCATACAACCCCGAAGGCTGCTCGCACTTTATTGGTAGCTCACGAACCACGGCCGAGGTTGGACGTCGTTGTATGTCTGCTCCGGGCTAAAGGTTGGGGTGTCCTCGTCGATAAAGTTCTTCCACGCCATGAAGTAATCAGGACTCAAACCTTGACGCAGGACGTTCCAAGTATCAAACTTCTGTTCCGGCACGCCGTGGCCGTCCGCATGGAGCACCCACGCCAATTCCGGCTGGTCAGTGCGGATATTTTCACGATCCGGGTACATGTCCAGCCTGAACTGGTGCAGGATGAGCATCTTTTGTGGCAGTTTGTGCTCTCGAACGAGGGCCGCAAGCCAATCAGCAACAGCATTAATCTCGCCCGAAGTTGCCGACCCGATACGGGACAATGGCTGCTCGCCGGGATTCAGCTTCCACTCGGCATCGAGTGCCAACCCCACGTTCGGCCGAAGCAGGAGCTCTTCGTAGAGTCGAGCCTGGTGAAGGAAATCACCCTGACCGGGCTGGAGGTCGAGCACCGCGTAGCCACCAGCCTCAGTGATCGCGTCGATGTATGGTACGAGGTCCTCGATCGCTGTCTCGTTGGAGTAGTCGCCGTCAGCGCCGGGAGATTGCGAAGCCACCGTGACAATAATCTCGAACGCAGGGATCACCGGCTGCCCGTCCAACGGTTGGTACTGTTGCGCATACGATGTTGCTAGCTGCGCCGCTTCAGCGGGAGGCTGCTCCCCCATAACGCCGAGTGCTGGGCCCGATGGGTGCCCGTACAGCGCAATCATGCGCCGTCCGGGAAAGACAAGACCGCCACCTCCAGGTAATTCACCGTGCGTCGCGAGCGTGATCTTGTCCCGGTACATTTCGGTGTTGCCCCATTGCAGTCCAAGGGCGAGCGTGTCTTGCTCCAGCACTGTGCGCATGGCGTCTGAGGTAACACGCGGATCCGGGAACTGCAAGACTTCGAGTTCCGCACCTGCCGCCCGCGCGGACACGGCGGCTCCAAGCGACGTCTCCTCCGTCACCATGACCGGTGGCAGTGTGAGTGCCCCAGGTTGCTGTGGCTGCGTAGCCGCAACTGTGGCGATATCACGCTCAGGGTTGTCGCTTTGCAGCGGCTCCACGCCCGCTTCCTCTGATGGCGTGATGACTTCGGTGGCGCCTAGTCGTTGAATCTCTGCATCAACGGCCTCGTCTGTACCTGGCCAACGCACTAACAAAGGGATGCCACGTTCCAGGGCGATTGCCGCACCAAGCAGTTGCGACTCCCGCTCCTTACCCGCGACAACCACAGCGTCCGACGCTGGATACAACCGCTTCGAAACTTCCGCGCCGGTCCCGTCTGGGTCTTGAATAACCTCGGCACCGGACATCTCCAAGGCTTGCGCGCCCTGCGCTCCTTTTTCGGCGTCGCCAGTTGCGCACGCACTCAAGCTTGCCGTTGCGACACCGAGCGCAACGATGACGCTGCCAACACGATGCCGGGTCGAAGCCATCTTCAATGTCTCCCGCCTTTCCTACACGGAGGTCCTGTTTGAATCTGGCCTCAACCCTACGTGGTTACCTCAGCGCGGCAGCAATCCGGTCGCCAACCTCAGTCGTCACAATGTCAGCCCCTTCGCGGCCCGTCACTTCCTTTTCCACGGCCGCTTCAATTTTCTGGGCATTGTCTTCATCGCCGAGGAAGCGCAGCATCATCGCGACGGAGAGAATCATCGCGCACGGGTCGGCGATACCCTGACCTGCAATATCCGGTGCAGAACCGTGGACTGGCTCAAACATCGAAGGCGTGACCTTTGCCGCGTTGATATTGCCCGAGCACGCAAGGCCCACACCACCTGCAACTGCGCCGGCCAAGTCAGTCAAAATATCGCCGAACAGGTTATCCGTCACAATGACGTCGTACTGCGAAGGGTCGCTGACCATGTAAATAGTCGCCGCGTCGATGTGGTGGTAGTTCGTGGTCACCTCTGGGAACTCCTGCGCGACCTCGTCGAAGACTCGCTGCCACAAACCACCAGCGTTGACCAGGACGTTCGTCTTGTGCACAAGAGTCAACTTCTTGCGGCGCTGCTGAGCAAGCTCAAAGGCGTAGCGCACGACGCGCTCAACACCGTAATAGGTGTTTTGAGAAACTTCGGAGGCAACCTCATGCTCGGTACCTTCGCGCAGCGTGCCACCATTGCCGGCATAGAGCCCCTCGGTTCCCTCGCGGACAACTACAAAGTCAATGTCACCCGGCCGTGCCAGCGGCGAGGTCACACTCTTGTACAAGCGCGACGGGCGCAGGTTGACATAGTGATCCAGCTTGAAGCGCAGTGGCAACAGGAGCCCGCGCTCAAGCACACCAGCGGGAACCTTTCGCGGGTCCCCGACTGCGCCGAGCAGGATTGCGTCATGTTCACACAGCGCCTCGAGGTCACCGTCGGTGAGTAGCTCGCCGTTACGCAGGTATCGACGCGCGCCAAGGTCAAAATCCGTGGTCTCTACGTCCGAGCGAACAGCATTCAGAACTTTGAGCCCCTCTGCCATCACTTCAGGGCCGATGCCGTCCCCACCAATAACAGCAACCTTCATTTTTGGGATTCCTTTCTCACCAGACGGACAGTGCGTTTAGTGTAACACTGTCCGCCCGTGAGGGAACCGCCTTTAGGAATCCAAATCGAGCTGGATCGAAGTGGCGTCGATAGACTGCGCGATCTGCTCCTCGAGCTGCTCTGGAACTTCCTTATCCACGCGCAGGATGAGCACTGCACCGTCGCCCTTCGTGGTGCGAGTCAGCGCGGCAGCATCGATATTGATATCGTGCGCACCAAGCTGCGAACCCACCTTTCCGAGCGCTCCAGGGACATCGGTGTAGCGGAAGAACAAGTTGCGGCCTTCCGCACGCATGTCTACACCGCGACCATTGATGCGAACGATCTTCTCAACGCCCTCCAGGCTCGTCAGCGCGCCAGTCACCGTAGCGGTCTGCCCTTCTGCCCCAACGGCCTGGACCTCGAGCGCGCTGCGGTGCGTCAGTGCTTCAGTCTCTGTCTCGACCGTATAGCTCAATCCGCGGGCCTCAGCGATAGCAGGTGCGTTCACAAACGTCACAGGCTCATCGACGATGCCCGAGAACAGACCGCGCACAGCAGACAGGCCCAACAGGTTGACTTCCTCCGTGGACAGCTCACCGCGAGCCGTCACCTTCAGCGATACCGGAGCCTCTTCCAGTAGCTTGCCTGCAAGCAGCCCAAGCTTGCGCGACAAGTCGAGCCAACGAGCTACCTCCTCGCCCGCGTTGCCACCAGCAACGTTGACAGCATCAGCGACGAACTCGCCGGCCAGTGCCTTCAACACAGAATCCGCAACGTCAGTACCCGCGCGGTCCTGCGCCTCAGCCGTAGATGCGCCAAGGTGCGGCGTTACGACGACCTCTTCGAGTTCAAACAGCGGCGAATCCGTGCACGGCTCGGTTGCATACACGTCGAAACCTGCACCACGAATGTGGCCAGACTTGATGGCGTCGGCAAGCGCCTGCTCATCAACGAGGCCACCGCGGGCCGCATTGATAATGATCTGTCCCGGCTTGGCCTTCGAAAGCAGCTCCGCATTGAACATGCCTGCAGTTTCTTTCGTCTTCGGCAAGTGGATCGTCACAAAATCTGCACGAGCCATCAGCTCCTCGAGCTCGACGAGCTCGACACCCATCTGCGCTGCACGCGCAGGGTTCGCGTAAGGGTCGTATGCGACGATCGTGGTTTCGAACGCAGACAGACGGTGCGCGAACAGCTGGCCAATGTGCCCGAAGCCGACAATGCCTACGGTCTTGCCGAAGATCTCGGTGCCTTTAAACGCCGAGCGCTTCCACTCACCATTACGCAGCGTGGAATCAGCTGCCGGAATCTGGCGAGCGGTAGAAAGCAGCAATGCGATTGCGTGCTCACAGGCTGAGTGAATATTCGAGGTCGGGGCGTTAGCAACCATCACACCGTGCTCGGTTGCCGCCGGAATATCAACGTTGTCAAGACCGACACCAGCACGGCCGATAATCTTAAGGTTTGCACCTGCTTCGATCACCTCACGATCGACCGTCGTTGCTGAGCGAACAAGCAGCGCGTCCGCGGCGGGGACTGCCGCGAGCAGCGCCTCACGGTTTGGGCCATCTACCCACTGGACTTCCACCGCGTCGCCAAGTGCGTCAACGGTTGACTGGGAAAGTTTATCGGCGATGAGGACAACAGGTTTCGACATAAGAATGGGGTCTCCTGAGAATCAAACAGAGTGGATACCCCGAACACCTTAATAGGTCAGTTACCGGTTGTCCTGCGGTTAGCCTGATACTTTTCTTCCGCTTGCGAAATCCTGCGCGATAGCTCGTCGCTGGTCCCGAAATCGGTTCCAAGTGCAACGAGAGGGCCGTCCGCTAACCCTGCAAGAGCAAATAGTGTTTCAAAGGATGCTCTCGGGTCCGGCTCGTCCACGAAGACAACCTTCGCCCCAAAGCTGCGCGCATTCGCGATCGCGGCAATCGAAGTATTCGCCGTCGCCACAACCAACGGAGCCATATCGGCATCCCTGCGGGAGAGAATCGGGAATGGTCTTGCCTGCGCCCCCTTCATCACGGCAGGGTCCGCCCACGCGGCTCTCAGCCAGGTCGGCTCACGCGAGCGCAACTTCGCCACTTCCTGCGCAGCAGACTCGGGTGAGGATATCAATCGTTCCTCAAACATCAGCGACGTCATCGGGCCTAAAGCTCCCCGCCCACCCGGGTCGCGGTACACACGCATCCGTCCAGTGGTTTGCGCCAGTGGCACATCACCAACCGTAAGCACCGTATAGGTATGTAAACGCTCGGTTTCTTGCAGAATCTCGTTGTGTCGGTTCGGGTCGTAGACCAACATCGGGGCGTGGGCAACAACGGCGATTGAGGCAGCTCGCAGCTGTGCTTCTACTGAAGGATCCGACACCACTAGCGTCTCGGAAGCACGGAAGAAATACTGCAACGATGCAAGCCCCGTCCGGTCTGCTAACACGACAGGATGCTGCTCAAACATCGCTGATACATGGCGCGACTGGTTGACTTTCCTCGCCTCTCCCAGCGGGCCTAATTGTTGCTCTGGCGAGCAAGCAACAAGCAGCGTTGCCGCGCACAACAATGCGAGGCAACGCTGCCGTATCCCAACCTGCTTAATCCTCTTCGCCTTCCGGCTCTTCCTGCTCAACTTCTGGCGCCTCAAACTCAGGATCTTCAGCAGCTGGTGCAGGTTCTGCTTCTGGTTCGGGCTCTTCAGAGAAATCAACCTCTGACTCAAGTGGGCCATCAATATCGCGGATCACGGCCTTATCAAGCGCATACTCGACAATCCCGACGAAACGTTCGCGACGATCCGCCAAGAACTCCGTCCACTGAGAGTTCAGCAAGAAAATTGGCGTCATCTCATGGCCTTCGAGGACTTCATCAAACTCGTCGTCGTCCATGAGCGACTTCGACTGCAGGCGCGGAATGTAGCGCTTCGGCTGATTGTCCTCAATCAGCACATCCGTGCGCTTGCCCATCGGGGTGCGGTTGAGCACCGACTGCGCAACGACTGGGTCAGCGCCAATGTCGTCACAAAACGCAGGAGGGAACACAGTGTTGAAGTACGGCTGCAGCTCCGCAAACGTCTCCCGGTTGAACGGCTTTCCTGTCCTCCAGTCGAGCGCGCCGCGTGCCATCAGCAGTGCGTACAGTCCGCGGTAGACACCGCTTTCCTCCGTCGCCGTAAGCAAACGAGACTCCGAGAACGTGGCGTCGGACACTGTACGTGGCGTCGCGTCAGTCTCTTGCAGCACCCACGGGGTGACCTCGGTAACGTCGAGGCCCGCACGGATCGTCGGTGCGTGCGCACCGTAGAGCTCTCCAAACACCCCCGACCAGTACCAGCGGTTGAGACGGTCCTTCGACTCCTGGCTACGGTCCCACTGCGGATGCTCTGCCAAACGCGCCAAAATCGTAGCCAGTGGCACAATCTGCGAGGTGTACGGGACCTGATCCACGCTGAGAATACAACGCTCAGCCATAAACTCAGCCGCCGCCTTAAACGCATCCGCCATTTCTTGCGCATGCTGGCGGTAGTCATCGAGGGAAAGGTTCAAGATGTCGCCGCGGTGTCCAACAGCGTGTCCATGCCGACTCGTCAGCAAAAGTGACATCGCGCGGAGGAATTCAATGCGCCCAATGTCATCCAAAGCTGGGTACTCGCGCAACTGCTTTTCGACGCCCCGCCAATGCTCAGCAAGCAAAAAGTCAGGATCTTGCGTAGCAAACATGGCCGTCAGCAACTCGAAAACATCCATCTGGACACCCGCCGAGTTTGCGTGGGCGAAGATTTGGCCAACGCCAATCTGCGAGGTCTCCCGGTCAATGCGGATCACTGGAACATCGTAGGCCGGCATCCAGCGCATGACTTCGTTCAGGAAGAGCTTGACCGCGTCGCGCATTTCATGATCCTCGGCATCCGCCGCCATGTCTAAAAGCAGGTCATTGCCCTCTTTCCAGAGCAACAGCGACACCGGCACGACACCGTGCTTCAGCATGTCCTCCCGGTTCCGGATGCCCTCCGGAATATCCGGTCCAAAGTGCGAACGGATCTGGCCTTCTTCGTCAACAGCGAAGACTGCTTCAACCGGCATTGGATCGGCAGAGACGGCCGTCCGCACATCCACAAAGAACTGGCGGTGAATGCGTCGACCAAGGAAGTCTACGGTCGGGACGATGCCGTCGCCCTTAAATGCGTGGTACAGCGAAGTGAGGCGCTGCTGGCCGTCGAGAAGCAACAGCCCCGGTTGCGGTTCCTTGACGCTCGGCTCGAGCCCTTCGAGCGGGCGCGGGCGAAATCGCATCGGTGTCCCGCGTGTATCCAACGCGAGGAACGAGCCGATTGGATAGCCGCGCAAGACTGAGGTAACCAGGGTGCGAATGCGGTCAACATCCCAGATATACTCGCGCTGAAAATCGGGTAGCTGCAGCTCTCCGCGCTCAGCCCGCGCGAAGAGATCCTTGAGTGAATAGCTTGGCGTAGTAAAACCCATAAGTCATACTTTAGAACAGAATCAACAAACATTCTCGTGGCCGCGGTGTTCGGGCAGCTCCACCTGGATCGTGGAATGCTCAATCCCCAGCTCACGCAATACTTCTTGGGCGTCGTCGAGAACACGGGCTCCTTGCTCACCAGGGTGCTTAACCACGTGAACCGTCGCCAATACGGACACCCCATCGAGCGACCACAGGTGCAAGTCATGGATATCCACCACACCGGCAATTGCTCGCAGGGCCGGTTCGACGCTCTCAACATCGAATCCCGGAGGGACCTGCTCCAGTAGCACCTGGAGGGAGTGACGGAGCAGCGACCACGCCCGTGGCAACACCAACGCCGCGATCAAGAAGGAAGCGATAACGTCCGGCAGCTGGCTGCCAGTAAAAGCAATCACCGCACCGGCGACGAGCACCGCAACCGAACCGAGCATGTCCACAAGTACGTGCAAAAACGCGCCCTCAACGTTGACGGAGTTTTCCCTTTGGCTATGCAGCACCCACGCAGATACCGCGTTTGCGACCAAGCCAATGAGGGCGATCACCATCATCGGTGCCGTGTCAATCTCAGTAGGTGCAGAGATTCGACGAATGGCCTGCACCACGATCCAGACAGAAATCACAAGCACCGTCAGCGCGTTGGTCGCCGCGGCCAGTACTTCAACGCGCCGATATCCATACGTGGCCTTCATCGAGGCTGCCCGCTTCCCTATCACCACGGCGATCACCGCAATGATCAGTCCAGCAGCGTCCGACAGCATGTGCATGGCATCGGCCATCAGCGCCATCGAACCGGTGAGCCAGCCACCGATCAATTCTGCGAAAAAGACCACGCTGGTGACTCCCAGCGCGATCAGCAGGGCACGCAGTGGCGCGTCGCCGACGTGATCGTGGTCGTGAGTGTGAGCGTGGTCCTGGCTATGCGACATGCCGTAATTCTAATCCACCTTTTAATATCGGTAAAGCGGGCAACTTCGGAAGCAATCAGAACGATTTTTGCTAGCCTGGACCAAAAAGAAAGGAAACACGTGACTCAGCAACCACACGAAACCCCAAACAACCCCCCACTCGAGATACCAGAGGAGCGACGCCACCTTCCCGCTCCATCCGAGCCAACTCCGCAGAACGGCGGTTGGTGGAAGTGGCTCCTTGGCATCCTCGTCTTCCTCCTTCTCGCATGGCTACTGTGGTCCCTGTTCGCCGGCGGCCAAAGTGAAGAAGAATTCAACAACAACCAGCCCAGCGTGACGGCAACTGAAACCGTCGATATCACCACCACGATGACAGAAGACACCACGGAAACGGTTGAGCCTGCTACCGAGACGAACACTGACGCTTCCGAACCGACAGTGCCGGAAGAAGTCACTACCACAGTGAATCTCGACGAAGTCCTTAGCGACGCACCCGAATCCGAGACGGCACCAGCGCAATAGCGCAAAGCACAAACAAAACTGGGAGCGGCCCTTCTGTTGGGTCGCTCCCAGTTTTTACGTTATGAGAAAGCCTAGGCGGTCTCATTCAGCGGGTTCTGCACCCAGCTCATCATCGAGCGCAGTTCCTTGCCGGTCTTCTCAATCGGGTGCGAGGAGACCTTGGCGCGCAGGTCCTCCAGCTCCTTGTTACCGTTCTTCACGTTCTCAACGAGGCGCTTGGTGAAGGTGCCATCCTGGATATCACGCAGCACGTCACGCATGCGGTCCTTAACGCCCTCGTCGATGAGGCGCGGACCAGACAGGTAGCCACCGAACTCTGCGGTATCGGAGATGGAGTAGTTCATGTTCGCCATGCCGCCTTCGTAGATCAGATCCACGATCAGCTTCATCTCGTGCAGGCACTCGAAGTACGCCATTTCTGGCTCGTAACCAGCCTCGACGAGGACATCGAAGCCCGTCATGATGAGATCCTCCAGGCCACCGCACAGAACGGCCTGCTCTCCGAACAGGTCGGTGACGGTTTCAGCTTCGAAGGTCGTCGGGATGACACCGGCACGAGCACCACCGATTGCTGCAGCGTACGAGAGTGCCAGGTCGCGGCCATTGCCCTCCGGGTCCTGCTCGACAGCAATCAGGCACGGCACGCCCTTGCCTTCTGTAAACGTACGACGCACCAAGTGGCCCGGGCCCTTCGGCGCAACCATGCCCACGATGATGTCGTCCGCTGGTTCAATCAGGTTGAAGTGGATGTTCAGGCCGTGACCGAAGAACAGGGCGTCGCCAGCCTTCAGGTTTGGCTCAATATCGTTGCGGAAGATTTCTGCCTGGGAAGTATCCGGTGCCAGCAACATGATGACGTCCGCCCATGCGGAAGCATCAGCGTTGCTCTTGACCTCGAAGCCAGCCTCCTTGGCCTTTTCCGCGCTCTTCGAGCCCTCACGCAGGCCGATCACAACATCGACGCCGGATTCACGCAAGTTCTGCGCGTGCGCGTGGCCCTGCGATCCATAGCCGATTACTGCAACTTTCTTTCCCTGGATGATGGACAGGTCTGCATCCTGGTCGTAAAAAACTTCAATAGCCATGAGTCGGCTCACCTTTCTTTATGCGTATGGAGAAATATATCGGAGTTAATAGCGTCGCGCTTAGGATTGCGATGCCATTGTTTCGGCGCCGCGCGAAAGCGCGACATCACCGGAACTCGCAAGCTCGCGAATTCCGAAAGGCTCGAGTACTTCAAGCAACGCCCGCAGCTTTGCGGGCGTGCCCGTCGCTTCAATCACGAGGGACTCGGGCGAGACGTCGACGACACGTGCGCGGAAGATGTTCGCGGCATCCACGACCTGCGGCCTGTTACTGTTGTCCGCGCTCACCTTGACCAGCATCATCGATCGGGCGACGGTGGCGTCGTCGTCAAGCCTCTGGACTTTAATAACCTGGACGAGCTTGTTGAGCTGCTTCTGGATCTGCCCAACGGAGTACTCGCTCGCATCGACCACGATGGTCAGCCGGTTGATGCCTTCGGTCTCAGTGCTTGCCGACACAAGCGAGACCATGTTGTAGCCACGGCGCGTAAACAGAGCGGATACGCGCGTAATGATGCCATCGACATCCTGCACAAGCACCGACAGCCTATGCCGAGTGATTGTTTGCACTGGTGCCATCTTATTTCGCTCCCTCTGTTTCATCTTCGAGTGTCGTCAACACTTCGTGAATTGCTTCTGGGGTTTCCGCGGCGGATTCCTCCATGTCGAAGAACGGCCGCATCCCGAGCGCGTACTGCATGTCTGAGTTCGAAGCGCCCGCAGCGACCATCGGCCAAACCTGTGCGTCCTCGCCGACGATGAACTCAACTACGACCGGCCGATCATTGATACCGCGCGCCCACTCAATCGCGGGGACGACGTCCTCTTCCTTCGTGACGCGAACAGCCTGCGCCCCGAGTGCCTCAGAGAGCTTCACAAAGTCAGGGACGTATGCCTCTTCCCCACCGAGCTTGGTGTGCGAGTAGTTGCCTTCATAGAACAACGTTTGCCACTGGCGGACCATGCCGAGGTTGCCGTTGTTAATCAGGCAGACCTTGATTGGCAAGCCCTCCATCGCCGCGGTGGTGATCTCCTGGTTCGTCATCTGGAAACAACCATCACCGTCGACGGCCCATACCTCTTTATCGGGCATCGCAGCCTTCGCACCCATAGCGGCTGGCACCGCATACCCCATGGTGCCGGCGCCGCCGGAGCTCAACCAGTGACGAGGTTTATCGAAGTCCAGGAACTGCGCTGACCACATCTGGTGCTGGCCAACGCCGGACGCGTAAATCGCATCCTTTCCGACGGTCTTCGACAGCATCTCGATCACAAACTGCGGAGAAAGCTTCCCATCGTCTTGCTTGTCGTACCCACGCGGGAACCGCTCCTGGAGATCCTGAAGCCGCTCCATCCAGGCGTCTATCTTCGGCGCCGGAGTATTCGGCGAGCCTGTAAACGCTGCAGTGAGCTGAGCAAGCACCTTCTTCGCATCACCGACGATCGGCACATCAACTGGACGAATCTTCCCGATCTCCGCCGGGTCGATGTCAGCGTGAATCGTGTCTGCGTGAGGCGCGAAGGTGTCAACGTCACCGGTCACGCGGTCATCAAACCTGGTTCCGATTGCGATCAGGAGATCCGCTTCCTGCAGGGCACCAACCGCCGGCACGGTGCCGTGCATGCCAGGCATGCCCATGTAGCACGGTTGGTCCTGCGGGAATGCGCCCAACGCCATCAAGGTAGTCACCACTGGGATGCCAGTGGCCTCGACAAGCTCAAGCAGCTCCTTGTTCGCAGCAGACTTGACGACGCCACCACCGATATACAACACCGGCCGCTTCGCCTGCGAGATTCGCTCCGCAGCCTTCATTACCTGTTCGCTGAGTGGCTCGTCAGCGGGAACATACCCAGTCTCGAGCAGTTTCGGCGGCCACGAGAACTCCATGAGCTGTGCCTGAACATCCTTCGGGATGTCCACGAGCACCGGACCCGGACGGCCACTAGATGCGATGTGGAATGCAGTTGCAATCACACTCGGGATCTCGTTGACGTCCGTGACCATGATGTTGTGTTTCGTAATCGGCATAGTGATGCCACGAATGTCCGCCTCTTGGAACGCGTCGGTTCCGATCATTGACGAACCTACCTGGCCGGTGATGGCGACCATCGGCACAGAGTCCAGATAAGCGTCACCGATCGGTGTGACAAGGTTTGTGGCCCCCGGCCCGGAAGTGGCGATGCACACACCGACCTTTCCGGATGCCACCGCGTACCCTTCGGCAGCATGGCCTGCACCTTGCTCATGTCGAACCAGCACGTGCCGCAGCTTCTTCGCTGCAAACAGTGCGTCGTAGAGAGGAAGCACCGCGCCACCGGGGAGGCCAAAGACAATCTCGGTACCTAGCTCCTCAAGACTGCGAACGACAGCGTCGGCACCGGTGATGAGCGGCGCGGTGCGCTCATCACCAGGCTGCGTCGATGCATTCGTCGGGGGCTTGTGTGAAGCAACCACGATGTCGAGCTCCTTAGTGTTTCAATTAACAGCAAATATCGAATCAGATCTAAAACAAAAGCCCCCGACCAAGCCGTGTGGCTGTCGAGGGCGCTTGAGTTCGCGACTGACTAGGCAAGCAGTCCGCTACGGCAAGCGCCGGTGCGGAATAAGAATGACTAGTACACGCGAAATGATCATGCGTTGAATCATACACATTCCACAGGGAAATGTGAGGGATTCGGATTAATATTCAAAAACTATGCCGTTGTCATACATAGCCGAACAGATCTGGCGCTGGTTCGCCGAGACTGGCATCAATCTCGCGCTCCTGCTCACCCTCGCATTTTTAGTACCACGAGCAGGGCGTTTCCTTAACCGTCACGCTGAGCGGCAGGTCAAAGAGTCTGGTGAGACGGACGAATCGAAGGGCCGCCTAGCAATCGTGGGCGTCGGGGTATACATCGCCCAGATGGTTGCCTACTTCTTGATTTTCGTCTTTGCACTGCAACAACTCGGCTTTTCACTCGCCGGTGCCGCGATCCCCGCAACGGTTGTATCGGCAGCCATCGGTTTTGGCGCACAGAACATCATCGCGGATTTCCTGGCGGGTTTCTTCATCCTCAGCGAAAAGCAGTTTGGTGTGGGCGACTACGTCGCATTTCAGGGCAACGGGATTGACGTCTCCGGTGAGGTCATTCAGATTACAATGCGCGCAACTCAAATCCGCACCATCGAGCAATCGACCATCTCTATTCCGAACTCGACGGCACGCATATGCATCAACCAATCCAACTACTGGTCCAGCGCGGTCGTCGTCATTCCTGTCCCACTGCTCGGTTCAACGTCTGCGGAAGAAGCGTTGAAGAGGACCCTCGCCGCGGCGCAGCGCGCGATTGCGCAACCCGACATTGCCGACGCCACCATCGACGAGGTCGAAGTACAACCCGCAGTAGCGGTGAACGCCCCCGCAACTGTCGGAAGCTCATGGACCGTGGATATGCGCGTGATGGTTCGCACTCAACCATTGATGCAGTGGAAGGTGGAGCGCGCAATCCGCATGGCGATCCTCGACGAGTTTTGGAACGAGTACGGCGCGGCAACAACATTCGAGGGCGCACTGGTGCAAGGTTTGGAACAACCGACCAGGCACTTTGATGTGCAAACGCCCACAGAGCGTATTCCAGAGTCCTTTCCTCAGACGCAGAAGCTGCCCGCGACAAGCCCAGTGGCCCAAGATCCGGCAGCAGTTGATGACTTGACACTTACAGATGATGACGCACCTGAACCGAAGCGCGTATTCCGCGGAATTATGCGTATGTCCACAGCGTTCCTCCTCGCGGGGTTCGCCATTTTGCTCATTGTCCGCGGCCTTATGTTGCAACCCGCGGAGGAAAGCAACGCAAATTCCGGTGTTTGGGCGCCACCTGCCCGGCCGGTTGCATCCACGAGCGCCCCCATGCCTGCCACCCAAGAAGAGATCCCCACGTCCGACGTCACCACTACTATTCCAACAGCCACGCCAACCACCGAAGCAACCACGCCTTCATCCACAACGACCGAGTCGGAATCATCTGATTGGACGTCCGAAACATCCACATACGAACGACCGGAACCGGCAGCCACGCCAGCTACTCAGGAAGAGACGGCGACGGACGAAGTGGACGTCGATAAGGAGCAACTCCCGCAGCCGTAACAAGATTGGCTAGCATAACTTGCATGACTGACTCGCCCACCACCTTTCGCCCTAGCAAACAACACGTCATTGCGGTTGTCCTCATGACAGGCATCGCGTTGATCGGAATTTCCTGGGCTCCGCTCCTTCTTGGCTGGCTGCTGATCATTCCGCTCGCGTGGTTGCTCTGGATCTTCACCGCCTCCACCACGATCAGCGAACGCGGCATTGCTCTGCGGTACATGGTGAAGCCAAACGTGACCATCGCCTGGTCTGACCTGGCGGGAATTGCATTTCAGGGTGCGAAGGCGAAGGCCACAACTCTTGACGGAGCATCGCACACCATGCCCGGTGTGACCTTTAATATGCTACCGGAACTTGCAGAAGCTTCCCGGGGCCGAATCACGGACGTCATCACGCAGGCGCAGGAAGCCGCCGACGGAAAATATGAAATCATCAACAAAGACGGCAATAAAGTATTAATGTCGCGAGAAGCCTACGACGAATACGTCAAGGCACACCCTGATCTGCCCGGGCCACGGCCCGAGCCCGCGCCACGTACAAAGGAGTAAGCCGTGATCCCTCTCCGCTCACGAGTCACAACCATTGGCCGCCAAGCTGCAGGCGCACGTGCACTATGGCGAGCAACCGGTACAGAAGAAAATGAGTTCGGCAAGCCGATTGTTGCCATCGTCAACTCATACACGCAGTTCGTTCCTGGCCACGTGCACCTCAAAGAGGTAGGGGAAATTGTTGCGGAAGCTGTACGCGCCGCCGGCGGTGTGCCGAAAGAATTCAACACCATCGCCGTCGACGACGGTATCGCCATGGGTCATTCCGGCATGCTCTACTCCCTGCCCAGCCGCGAGATCATCGCGGATTCGGTGGAGTACATGGTCAACGCCCACACCGTCGACGCAATGGTATGCATCTCCAACTGTGACAAGATCACACCGGGCATGCTGAATGCTTCTTTGCGGCTCAACATCCCTACGGTTTTCGTCTCCGGCGGCCCGATGGAATCAGGCAAGCCAATTAACGTTGGTGGCGTCGAAAAGCCAGCCTCCGACCTTGTTGACGCCATCGCGCTTTCCGCAAACGATGCTGTCTCCGATAACGAACTCGATGCCATCGTCGAAGGCGCCTGCCCTACCTGTGGATCGTGCTCCGGCATGTTCACCGCTAACTCCATGAACTGCCTTACCGAAGCGCTCGGCCTTGCACTGCCTGGCAACGGCACCACTCTGGCCACGCACACAGCGCGCCGTGAGCTGTTCGAAAAAGCTGGCGCCACCATCGTTGACCTGTGCAACCGCTACTACGGAGAGGGCGACACCTCAGTGTTGCCGCGCGAGATCGCAACCGTGCACGCGTTCCGCAACGCAATGGCCCTCGACATGGCCATGGGTGGATCGACGAACACGATTCTGCACATCCTTGCGGCCGCGCAAGAGGGCGAGGTGAACTTCTCACTCGCGGATATCGACGACCTGTCCCACCACATCCCGTGCCTGTCAAAGGTTGCTCCAAACGGCACAGCCCACGTCGAAGATGTCCACCGCGCCGGAGGCATCCCAGCAATCCTCGGCGAGCTCCACCGCGGCGGACTGCTACACGAGGACGTGCACTCAATTGTCTACGACTCCCTCCACGAGTGGCTCAAGGACTGGGATATCCGTGGCACCGGCGTATGTGAAGAAGCCATCGAGCTCTTCCACGCCGCGCCGGGTGGCAAGCGAACCACGCAGGCATGCTCGCAGTCAGCGCGGTGGCCGAGCCTGGATACCGATGCCATCCGTGGCGTGATCCACGATGTCGACCACCCGTTTACTTCTGACGGCGGCTTGGTCGTCCTGCGTGGCAACCTTGCTCCGGACGGCGCGATCCTCAAAACTGCAGGTGTTGAAGAAGGTCTCTGGGAGTTCTCGGGACCGGCGCATGTTGTGGACTCGCAAGAGCAGGCGGTGTCGATGATCTTGGCACACGAAGTACTTGAGGGTGAGGTTGTCGTGATCCGCTACGAAGGACCCGCGGGTGGGCCAGGCATGCAGGAGATGCTTCACCCCACTTCCTTCTTGAAGGGTGCCGGACTGGGCACGAAGTGCGCCCTGATTACCGACGGCCGATTCTCCGGCGGCACGTCAGGACTTTCCATCGGACACATCTCACCCGAGGCTGCCCACGGTGGCCTCATCGGCCTGATCGAAAACGGCGATACCGTTTCGATCTCAGTGTCTCGGCGCGAGCTCACCCTCGATGTCGACGAAGACGTCCTGGAAAAGCGCCGTGAAGCAATGGAAGCCTCCGAGCACCCGTGGACACCAAATCGTGTCCGCGAAGTGTCGAAGGCTCTCAAGGTGTACGCAAAGATGGCAACGTCCGCCGACAAGGGCGCCGTCCGCCAGCTCGACTAGCGGGCAGTCGTGGTTAGGCGAGCGGGTTTACCCCGGCGCCGAACCACCACAGCGCACCAGCTGCGGCTAACCCAAGGACTGCGAAAATCCAGGAGCTTGCTAGTGGTCGGCGCGCCCACGAGCGGGTCGCGTCGACGCCGTACAGGCCAGGGCCAGCAAACTGCAGCGCGAGCACCACACCGAAAAGCACTGCTGCCAAGACTGTTGCTGGTTCCCACTCGAACACGTTCAGGCCAACTCCGCTCACAACAATGCTGTGTAAAACGGCAAAGCCAGTAACTGCGATGCCCACCATCGCTGCAACTGGCGTCAACAGCCCTAGCAGCAAGAAGACACCTGCGGCGAGCTGCAACGTCGGCAGGATGATAGCCAGGCCGTCGGTAAATGCGTAGCCCTGCGCAGCAAATTCTGCTTCCAGCCCACCGATACCAGCCGAATCGCCTAGACGGAAGAACACCGCAATCGCTTGCAGGATGAGCGCGAGCCCGATGGTAAGGCGCGCAATCAGCAAGCCAAAGTCGAGCGTACCGCGCTTTGCGTGCTCAACCTTCTCCTCTTCCAGGTCAGAGTCAGCGGCAACATCTGGTTGCGCATAGGTCGTCGGCACCGAATCGAGCGTGTTGTTGGCAACAACCGTTTCGGTCGCCGGTGTGGCATCGAAGCCGCCCGGAGCGTCGGCGTTTGGAAACACCTCAGTGGGAGCAGCCTTCCCCGTCATCGAATAGATTCCCTGAGCCGAGTCGCCTCGAGCCGATCCCTGAAACTCAGGAATGCCTTCGAGTCCACTTACATCCTCGGGTGTAGCATCGCGCAAGTTTTTATCAGTCATGCCTAGCAATCTAGAACAAATCTGCCCGATTACGAGGCTGTACGTCGGCGCGCCACAAAACTTCTTGCGCTAAGAGACGCCACCTTCGTTCAAACGTAGCCCCGGAAGCTGGGACTCTGAACAAAATTAGGTTGAAATCTGTTGTAGTTACTAACATCTCATCACATGCATCGATTCAGTTGGCTTGATGAACACGACACTGAAATTTGGCTCACTATGTGGGCAATGATCTCGTGGATCCCTGCCCGCCTTGACGAAGCACTCAAGGCCAATGAAAGCATGAATCTGTCTGACTACCTTGCACTGGTAGAGATCGCACAAGCTGACGATCAGAAGATCACGATGAGCCAACTCGCGAAGGCAACACAGATGTCTGCATCACGCTTGTCCCATATCGTCGCACGTTTGGAGAGACGTGGGCTCGTGGCGCGAAGCCAAGACTCGACGGACCGCCGCACCAACATCGCCACGCTCACCAAAGACGGCGTCGAATTCATCGTGCGGTCCACGCCCGGTTACCTTCAGAAGCTCCGCGAGCTCGTATTCGATTCCATTACGCCGGAAGAGGCCGACCAACTCAACCGAATCATGAAGAAGATCGTCTCCAAGGCAGGACCAGACCATTAAGGCACGAGCCTAGCCAAGGTAACAGTTCTGTAACGCTTTGGCGTGCATCTCATACTTTTTGACGCCAGCTTCTCCCTCCACACGTCCCCGCACCTCCCCCGTCTGACCACCTGGCAACTTCTCCCTTACTACCAGGCGGTTTATTCGATAGTCGCAACCCACGCCCACCACGGCCGAACGCTTATCAGCGCCACCCCCAGAGCCTTTAACACTACTGTTCCGTCCGTTTTATGGTGTGCGCTGGAGAAATGCCTTTGATACCATCAACTCCCGTTCGGTGGACGTTGCAATAACGCCACCGCTAAGTTTTTATATCGATTTCTACATATTCAATAGGGACAAAGTTTTATGCGTAAATCTATCCGTGTGGCGCTCGCGTTCGTGGGGTTGCTCGTCGGAGCTGGCTTCGCATCCGGCCAGGAAGTGATTCAGTACTTCCTCGCGTACGGCTACTGGGGCCTTGTCGGCTCGATTGTTGCTGGCATCATTATCGTCGTCGTTGGCTCGACGCTCTTCCAGTTGGGTTCTTTCTACCTCGCTGACGACCACAGCGCCGTCTTTAAGAACGTATCAAAGCCACTTGTATCGAAATTTATGGACGTCGCCACGATGTTCACCCTTTTTGCGATCGGCTTCGTCATGGTCGCCGGTGCAGGCTCGAACCTTGACCAACAGTTCGGGCTCCCAACTTGGGTGGGCGCGGCCATCATGACCGTCCTGCTTGTCCTTTCAGGGTTCCTGGACGTCGACAAGCTCACGAACGTCATTTCCATCATCACGCCATTTCTTATCGTCGCGGTGATCGTGGCGCTGATGATCACGCTGGTGCACATGCCAGACAACATCAGCCAAATCAACGAGCTCTCCATGCAGAACGCACCTGCTACAGGTGTGGGCAACAACTGGTTGCTCTCCGCTGTCAACTACGCAACGCTTTGCATCATCATGGCTGTTTCGATGATCCTCGTCATTGCGGGCTCGCAGCTCAACCCTCGCGAAGCCGGCATTGGCGGATTGCTTGGCGGGTTCATCTTTGCGGCCCTACTGGTCATCCTGAATTTCATCATTTTCATGAACATGGAAGGCGTCTACGGCGCCGACTTCCCACTGCTCATGGTGTTTGACAACATGCACCCAGCGGTCGGCTTCGTCGTCTCGCTGCTGATTTACTTGATGATCTACAACACCGCGGTAGGCATGTTCTACGCCATGGCGCGGCGTCTCGCTCATGGCCGTCAGGAAAAGTTCCGACTGATCTACTTCATCGTGGTCGGCATTGGCTTCGCGCTGTCTTTCATCGGTTTCTCGGCCCTCGTTGGTTGGGTCTACCCTGTCGTTGGCTATCTCGGACTTGTGCTCTCGATCGTTATGATTATTTCCTGGTTCAAGGATCGTGGACGTATCGCGGCAGAGACCAAACGACGTGAGCGCCTCGCAGAGCTCGCAGAAACCGCGCTGGACCCAGCAGAAAGCGAACTGTCCGCGAAGGAGCGCGAAGAGGTCGAAGACCTGGTCACCGAGTCTCACGTTGGTGACACACACCTGTGGCAATCCGTCCAGGAGGAAGTCGCTGCGGATCTCCACGCTGATCCAGAGAATGAGTTCTCGCTCGACGACGCACCGGCACTCGACCCCGACTCCGAGGAGTACGACGGTGCACCTGGTGACGCCGACTCACACGACGACCCAATCGACTGGGAGGCCTACTCAGAGATGTACGAAACTGGCACGTTCCCAGCCGTCACCGACGAGGACGTCAAGAACGCATCGAAGGGCAAATAGATCCGTTTCGTTGCAGTACATAAAGGAGCCCCCGCGCCGGTTCGAATCGGCGCTGGGGCTCCTTTATGCGATGTAGCTTAGGACAGCTTCTTCGCGATCAGCTTGTTCACCTGACCAGGATCAGCCTTGCCCTGCGTTGCCTTCATCACGGCACCGACAATCGCGCCGGTTACCTTCTTGTTGCCGGCTCGGTACTTCTCAACGATGTCCGGGTTGGCAGCCAACGCGTCGTCGACAGCCTTTTCGATAGCGCCATCATCACGCACGACCTCGAGGCCACGAGCAGCGACAACCTCATCAACATGGCCCTCGCCAGCAATCACGCCGTCGATAGCCTGGCGACCCAGCTTGGTCGTCAGCTTGCCTTCTTTCACCAACTCGACCACACGAGCAACGTCCTTTGGCGTCACTCCAACTGCGTCAAGGTCCTTGCCGAGCTCGTTTGCCTTGCTCTGAATGTACGACACCCACCAAGCACGCGCCTCGTCAGGAGTCGTACCTTCCTCGACTGTATCCACAACCAGATCCAACGCGC
Organism: Corynebacterium sp. UMB8791; assembly: GCF_054166365.1. NCBI lineage: Bacteria > Bacillati > Actinomycetota > Actinomycetes > Mycobacteriales > Corynebacteriaceae > Corynebacterium > Corynebacterium sp. UMB8791. The sequence goes on from NZ_JBSZCG010000114.1 coordinate 190,893, forward strand.
CAGCGTTCACCAAATCGCGGAACTCCTTCTCAGGCAACTGCCACTCTTCCTGGATTCGCGCCCGGCGCACCCACGGAAGCTCCGGAAGCGTCTTGCGGATCTCCTCCACCCACTCAGGCTTCGCGATAACTGGGGGCAGGTCTGGGTCGTTGAAGTAGCGGTACTCAGAGGCCTCTTCTTTTGGACGCCCCTTCGACGTCGAGCCATCTTTCTCCTGGTAGTGGCGAGTCTCCTGCACAATCTCTTCGCCGTTGACGAGCGCCTGTGCCTGACGCATCATCTCGAAGCGGACGGCCTGCTCAACCGACTTCAAGGAGTTGATGTTCTTCGTCTCCGTACGGGTGCCGAACTTCTCCTGACCGATCGGGCGCAGCGAAACGTTCGCGTCACAGCGCATCGACCCCTGGTCCATGCGTGCATCAGAGACACCGAGAGCCTTCACAAGCTCGCGGAGCGCGCCAACGTACGCACGAGCGACCTCGGGAGCACGCTCCCCTGCACCGATAATCGGCTTCGTCACGATCTCAATGAGCGGAACACCAGCGCGGTTACAGTCAACCAACGAGGCCGTCGCACCCGTGATGCGCCCCGAGGCAGACCCGAGGTGCGTCAGCTTACCGGTGTCTTCTTCCATATGCGCGCGCTCGATTTCAACGCGGTACTCAGTACCATCATCGAGCAGGACGTCCAGGTAGCCGTCGTACGCGATCGGCTCGTCGTACTGCGAAATCTGGTAGTTCTTCGGCTGATCCGGGTAAAAGTAGTTCTTACGCGCGAAGCGCGAGCTTTCCGCAATCTTGCAGTTCAGTGCAAGGCCGATCTTGATTGCCCACTCAACACCCTTTGCATTAACGACGGGCAATGCGCCAGGCAATCCAAGCGACACAGGGTCGACGTTGGTGTTTGGCGCCGCACCGAAGTGGGCTGAAGATGTCGAGAACATCTTGGTCTCGGTTGCTAACTCAACGTGTACCTCCAACCCCATAACCGGGTCGAATTTTTCCAGTACTTCGTCGTAATCCATCAGGTCGTACGCAGTCATAGTGCTCTAGTGTAGTGCTCTCCTAGTTCTCCGTGTCGCTTGGCGCGCCCATAGCACGTTTCCGCTGGTCTACGGAGCGACAGATGAACGCAAATACCGCACCGGAGAGGTTGTGCCATACAGAAAACACTGCCGCTGGAAGTGCCGCGACTGGGTTCATGTACTGTGCGGCAAGCGTGGCGGCTAGGCCGGAGTTCTGCATCCCAACCTCGACAGCCATTGTTCGAGAAGCGGTTTCCGGCTGACGCGTGACCTTTCCAGTCAGGTAGCCCAGCAGGTACCCCAGGATGTTGTGGATTGCTACACACAGCAGCACCAAGAGACCAGCCTCTGCAAGTTTCTCACGGGAGCCCTGCACGACAATCGCCACGATCATCGAGATCGCAATCACAGAGACCCACGGCAGCGCAGGCAAGATGGCGTCAACAAGCTGAGGCAGCACGAGGCGCACGACGAGACCGAGCACGATTGGAACGATGACCATCTTGACGATCGAGAGCGCCATCGCAGCCGCGCTTACTGGCATGTGCTGACCTGCGAGCCAGAGTGCCAGCAGCGGAGTCATGATTGGTGCCAACAGCGTCGAGATCGACGTCATCGTCACCGACAGGGCAACGTCACCACGCGCAAGATAGCTCACCACATTCGAGGAGGTGCCGCCGGGGGCACAGCCCACAAGGATTACGCCCGCCGCGATTTCCGACGGCAACCCGAGCACCGCGGTAATAGCTACCGCGATTGCAGGCATGATGACGAACTGCGCAACTACGCCGATTAACACCGGAAGCGGACGGGAAAACACCAGGCGAAAGTCAACCGGGCGCAATGTCAATCCCATCCCAAACATGACGATGCCCAGAAGCCACGTGGTCCACCCCGAAATCGGAGCAACAACACCTGGGGCGACGGCACCAAGCCCAAATCCAATCAAAACCAATACAGGGAAGCCTAGCGTCGCGAGGTATGCCGCACGATCCTGACTATTCCCACTATTCGGTTTTACTTTCTCACCTACCGAAACACTCATAGGTGACACTATAGACACAAAAATGGGGCGCCCGTGCTAGTTTGCGCAAAAACTTTTTACACTAGCCGGGCGCCCCGCAAGAAAACGAATCTATCCAAACATGCTGCGCGCAGTCTTGTAGCGGTGTTCAGGCACCGTCTTGAGCTGCGCAACCGCCGATCCGAGCGGCACTAAGTCGATATCTTCGCCATGGAGCGCGACGCAGGAATCAAAGTGCCCCTCATGAGCAGCACGTGCCGCATGTACGCCGTAGCGGGTAGCAAGGACTCGGTCGTACGCCGTCGGGGTACCACCGCGCTGAATGTGGCCGAGCACCGTGGTGCGGACATCATAACCAAGGCGACGCTTGATCTCGTCGGCGATAATCTGGCCCATCCCGTTAAACGTCTTGTGACCGAACTCGTCTTCTTCGCCAAGGCCCGCATCCATCGTGCCTTCCTTCGGAATTGCACCTTCGGCGACGACGATGATGCCGTACTTCTCGCCCATCTGGAAGCGACGCTCCATCGCCTTGCAGATATCAGCGATATCGAACGGATCCTCAGGAATGACTGTGTAGTGTGCACCACCAGCCATGCCTGCATGGAGTGCAATCCAGCCGACATGGCGCCCCATCACTTCAACAATCAGGATGCGGTTGTGGGATTCTGCCGTGGTGTGGAGACGGTCAATTGCATCGGTTGCGACCGAGACGGCGGTGTCGAAGCCGAATGTGTAGTCAGTGGCGGCAACATCGTTATCAATCGTCTTAGGCACGCCGACAACTGGAATACCGTTATCGGCCAACCACTTCGCTCCCTTGAGCGTGCCTTCGCCACCAATGGCGATCAGCGCGTCAACGCCGGCGTCTTCCATGTTGGCCTTAATGGTGTCAATCCCGGCCTTAAATTTGTCAGGGTGGAGACGACCAGTGCCCAAGATTGTGCCGCCGCGCAGCAAAATCGAGTCGATAAAGGCGTCATCGTAAAGGTCAATCCTGCGGTCTTCCATCAGTCCGACCCAGCCATCGAGGTACCCGACAACTGTCGAGCCATATTCCGCGCTGGCAGTTCGGACGATTCCGCGAATGACGGCGTTCAGCCCTGGGCAGTCGCCGCCGGAGGTAAGAGTGGCAAGTCGCATACACACAACCCTAGCGCTTCAAACGCAAAAGGGCTTATTCGTACCGCCCAAAAATTCAATACGCGCAGGTCACGGACGATAAATTGATGCTCTTATTTCGGTGCAGTTTTCCCGATACCGCCGCTAAGGTGTTATCAAAATGAAGAAACCCCCGAGGCACGAGGCCCCAGGGTTCAACAGATGGATGTGCCTGTTTATGCGCTTAACGCCCAGCTTCGAAAGCTGCACCAACGCGGTACAGGCGCTCATCCTCGAACGCAGGTGCAATGAGCTGCAGACCAACCGGCAGCCCAGTGTCGCTCGCGACTCCGGCAGGAACGCTCATGCCAGGCAGACCTGCCAAGTTCAGCGGCAAGGTGAAAAGATCAAAGTTGTACATCGCCAACGGGTCATCGACCTTCTCCCCAATCTTGAACGCCGTCTGGGGTACGGCCGGACCAGCGATGACATCTACCTTCTCAAACGCGCGACGAAGATCCTGCGCGATGAGTGTACGTACACGCTGCGCCTGTAGGTAATACGCGTCGTAGTAGCCGACGGACAGAGCATACGTGCCGAGAATGATGCGGCGCTTCACTTCCGGGCCGAAGCCATCGCCGCGCGACGACGCCATAACCTCCTCTGCAGAGTGCTTCCCGTCATCGCCCGTGCGGAGGCCGTAGCGCATGCCGTCAAAACGCGCGAGGTTCGACGAGACTTCCGACATCTGGATGATGTAGTACGCCCCCATAACGTCGTCGAAGCTCGGGCAGTCAACCTCCACGATCTCTGCGCCCTGGCGCTCAAGCTGTGCGAAGGCGGCGTCGATACGCTCAGTAACCCCTGTCTGCGTGCCCGGACGCGAAAACTGCTTCACGCGCCCAATCTTCACCCCAGACAGGTCCCCCGAAGCACCCTGCTCGGCGGCTGCTGCGAGCTCCCCCACCGGGGTATCCACACTCGTGGCATCGAACTCGTCGTGACCACCGATAACTTCATGCAGCAACGCCGTATCTAGGACGTTGTTCGCACATGGTCCAACCTGGTCCAGCGAGGATGCACAGGCAATTACTCCATAGCGCGAAACACCACCGTACGTGGGCTTCACGCCGACAGTCCCAGTCAGCGACGCAGGCTGGCGGATGGAGCCGCCGGTGTCGGTACCAATGCCCAATGGCGCCTGGCCAGACGCAAGCGCAGCAGCCGTACCGCCACCGGAACCACCCGGGACACGCTCAAGGTCGTGCGGGTTGCGGGTGACCTGGTACGCAGAGTTCTCAGTGGAAGAGCCCATCGCGAACTCATCGAGGTTTGTCTTGCCCAAAATCGGGATCCCAGCCTCGCGCAGCTTTCGTACAACAGTCGCATCGTATGGACTGCGGTACCCCTCCAGCATCTTCGATGCTGCGGTAGTTGGAGCGTCGGTGGTGACCAGCAAGTCTTTCAATGCTAGTGGCACGCCAGCGAGCTTCGAAGCAGGTGGCTCACCCGCAGCTACCTGAGCATCAACCGCGTCGGCTGCAGCGAGCGCCTCCTCGGCGCCGACATGCAGGAATGCCCCGAGTTTCTCGTCAGTCTCAGCAATACGATCCAAGAACGCCTGGGTGACCTCACGCGACGTCAATTCACCGGACTGAATCTTCTGGGCAAGCACGTGAGCCGGAAGCGAAACGATGCCTTCAGTTGGAAGCGTGTACTCAGTCATGCTTACTCACTTTCTCCGAGAATCTGCGGAACTACGAAGCGCTCTTCATCAACCTCTGGGGCCTGGTCAAGAGCCTGCTCCTGCGTCAACGTCTTCTTTTCGACGTCCGGCCGCATGCCGGCGTCAATCGCATGGGGGTGGCTCATCGGCTCTACCCCATCAGTGTCGACCCGTTGCACCTTCGAAACAGCGTCAACAATGGTGTCGAGCTGCTGGGCGATCTGGTCAAGCTCATCCTCCTGCAACGCAATTCGCGCAAGGCGTGCGATGCGGGAGACCTCATCGCGTGAAATCTCAGCCAATGTGAAGTCCAATCTTTACCGTAGGTTAGCCACTAAAACGTGTTCATTCTACGTTATCCCTAGAAGCCACACCGCACTAGGCAACACCACGCGCCGAAGCGTCGCCTTTTCACTATATTTTTACAACTGAATGCATATATTCATGCAATTGGCAGCATTTAGCCGGTCTCCAATGCTATAAAAGAGCCTATGTCTTACCTCGTACGAGTGACCTTGCCCGACTTACCCGGCAGTCTTGGCGAACTCGCAGAAGCCTTCGGCGTCATCGACGCAAATATTCAATCCGTCGATATTGTCGAGACTGATCCGAGTGGCACCGTCACTGACGACATTGTTGTCAGCCTGCCAACCGGAACGATGGTCGACGCATTAATCACCGCCGCTTCCGCCATCGACGGTGTCGAAGTGGATTCAATTCGCCCCTTCGATGGGCGCGTCGACCGCAGCGGCCACATCAGGATGCTGGCAAAGATCGCAGAACTCGACAAAAGGCCAAAACAAGCCCTCGATGAGCTCACAGTCATGATCCCGCAAGCCATGACCTCGTCGTGGGCTGTCGTGTTGCAGCACACTCCGGAGGGGCTTCAGCGTTTGTGCGCATCCCAGGCCGCGCCCGAAGATGACCAGTCCCACCCCACCATGCCACCCCTCGAGCATGCGCGAGTACTTGTTCAAGACAACGACGCCTGGACGCCCGAAGCGTGGTGGCAGCTCGACACCGCGCTTGCCATCACTCCGCTGGGCACCTCTGGCTACATCCTCGTCGTCGGGCGTATCGGTGGACCCGACTTCCTCGCATCAGAGGTGGCGCAAATCGGAGACCTGGGAACCATCATCGGCTCCATTTTGTCCTAGTTCTCCACCCCTTCTGGCCCCTGCTCAAGCAAACGCGTGAACTCGTCCTCACTTAATATCCTGAGGCCGAGGTCGCGTGCCTTTTGCTCCTTAGACCCGGCATTTTCCCCTACAACCACATAGTTGGTCTTCTTCGACACAGACCCCGAGGCCCTTCCTCCACGCGAGACAATTGCCTCCTTCGCGCTATCTCGTGAGTACCCTTCCAGCGTTCCCGTCACAACCACGGTAATCCCCTCGAGGGTTTGCGGTGCCACGTCGGCGGCATCGATCTCCATCGTCACGCCAGCGGCAGTCCACTTTTCGACGATGTCGCGGTGCCAATCAACGCGAAACCACTCCTGGAACGATTCTGCAATGATGGCGCCTACTCCGTCTGTTTGCGCGAGGTCTTCCAGCGGGGCGTCGATAAGTACTTCCATGCTGCCGTATCGTGAGGCGAGCGCCCTGGCGGCGGTCGGACCAACGTGCCGGATGGAAAGCGCGACGAGGACCCTCCAGAAATCGGCATGCTTCGCCATGGCAAGGTTCTCCAGGAGTTTCCTGCCTGAAGCATTCACGGAACCTTTCTTTGTCGTGTACACCGCTGACTTCTTCAGGTCCTCCTCGGTGAGGTCAAAGAGATCGCCTTCGTCTTGGATGACGCCGTTGTCGATCATGTCCTGCGCACCTTTTTCGCCCAGCGCCTCGATATCAAAGGCCCCGCGACTGGCAAGGTACTTCAAACGTTGCGCGAGCTGTGCCGGACAGGAACGAGTATTCGGGCAACGCCAGTCAGCATCGCCTTCCTTCGCAGGTGCCAAAGTCGCCCCACAGCTCGGGCACTCCGCGGGGAACACGAACTCGTGCTCTTCCCCGGTGCGAAGGTCTGCGACGGGTCCCAATACCTCTGGGATAATCTCGCCAGCTTTTCGCACTACGACCGTGTCGCCGATCAGCACACCCTTGCGGCGAACCTCAGTTGGGTTGTGGAGCGTTGCCATGGCAACAGTGGTTCCTGACACGAACACGGGCTCCATCACCGCGTACGGCGTAACGCGCCCGGTTCGTCCGACGGACACCTCGATGTCAAGCAGTTTCGTCGTAACCTCCTCCGGAGGGTACTTGTAGGCAATCGCCCACCGTGGCGCCCGCGACGTCGCCCCCAGCTGTCGCTGTTCCTCTACCGCGTCGACTTTCACAACGAGGCCATCCATCTCGTGAATTGCATCGTGGCGGTGCTGCTCCCAATATCGGACAGCTTTCACCACATCGTCAACGCTAGCTGCGCGCTTTGTGTATTCAGACACTGGCAACCCCCAAGCTGCCATCTGCTCGTAGGCTTCGTGCTGGGTCTTCGGGGCAAACCCCTCGCGCGCACCGATGCCGTGACAGATCATGCGAAGTTTGCGCTTCTTGACGTCCTCGGGGTCTTTCTGCCGCAACCCACCTGCTGCAGCGTTGCGCGGGTTCGCGAACGGTTTTCCGCCCTCTTCAATGCGCGCCGCGTTCAAATCTGGGAAGTCCTCAGGCCGAATGAAAACCTCGCCCCGGACCTCGACCAGAGCGGGGACTTCACCTTTGAGCTGGTGCGGTATATCCTCGATGACTTTTGCATTAGCCGTAATATCCTCGCCAACGCGCCCGTCGCCACGCGTAGCTGCTCGGACTAGCTCACCATGTTCATACACGAGGTCAATCGATAGCCCGTCAATCTTCAGCTCAGTGAGGTACGGGCCGGGAGTTTTTGCCAACCAGTCCCGCAACTCGGCTTCCGAGAACACGTTATCCAAACTCATCATTCGCTCAAGGTGCTCGACATCAGCGAATGCGCCGTCTGTTGGGGCACCAACCTGCATGGTTGGCGAGTCTGGCACTGCTAACTCTGGATGCTCTTCCTCAAGCTTGACCAAGCGTTGGAAAAGCTCATCAAACTCGGCGTCACTAATGACGGGTTGGCTGTTGTAATACAGGTCCCGGTGGTGGCGTACTTGGCTAGCGATGTCATCCCAGAGTCGACGCACTTCAACGTCATTAGCAGGCAATTCGTTCATGTTTTCGTTCATAACGTGCAAGTCTAGCGCCTCTATCGGACACGGTTAGTAAGGTAATGAGC